>CAJJDL010000167.1 GCA_905182935.1 uncultured Nitrospinaceae bacterium
TCCAAGGAGATACTGGAACTGGTAAAGAGCTTGTAGCCCACGCCATTCATAACCTCAGTTTACGTGCCAAAAATCCATTTCTTGCCGTCAACTGTGGCGCTTTAACAGAAACTCTATTGGATTCAGAGCTTTTTGGACATACAAAAGGTTCGTTTACTGGAGCTGACTCTGAATCTGCTGGGCTTTTTGAAGCTGCTGATGGGGGCACACTGTTTCTTGATGAAATTGGCGAAATGTCGACGGGAACTCAAGTCAAATTACTACGAGTTTTACAAGATGGTGAAGTTAGAAAAATAGGGGCGACCACTAGCAAAAAAGTAAACGTTCGGGTAATTACTGCAACCCATCGGGACATAGCAAAACTGGTGGTTGAAAATGCGTTTCGAGAGGATTTGTTTTATCGCATTTTTGTATTTATGATACAGACCCCAACTTTAAAAGAAAGAACGGATGATATTTTACTACTTGCCGAAAGTTTTCTCCAAGAATTTGCACAGCAACAAAACAAAGTAATTCACAAGATTTCTGATGAAGTCCTAATCCTATTTAAAGAATATTCATGGCCAGGAAATATACGCGAGCTACGTAATGTCATTGAACGGGCAACGGTTCTTTGCGAATCTGATGTCCTTCAGCCACATGATCTACCTGTTTCCATACTCAATAATGGTAATAGAGAAATATTACCTGATGCCTTAAACGTCATACAAATAGACAATAATCCCCATAAAGTAAAAATCCTTGCCTCTCTTGAAAAAAATAGGTGGAATAAAACACTTACCGCGAAAGATCTCAATATATCTCGGGCAACATTATGGAGGAAAATCAAAGCATATTCTCTCCAAAATAATTGATCATTTTCTAAGAATTCAGAATTAAGCTGTTTCAAAAACTCTCCTTTAAATTCCATCATCGGGTTGGAATCAAGATTACTCTTATGCTAGTATTCGTTGGCTATTATCACTATTAGATAAATTTTAAAATGTATAAACGAGAATTTAATTTATCAAAACCTTTTTTATATTATTACAGCGCTCTCTTTCTATCGTAAAGTGTTGATGAAAACAAAACGCATTGCCATATACCCTGGAACATTTGATCCGGTAACCCATGGACATATTGATATCATCCGCAGAGCTTTGGGTATTTTTGATAAATTGATTGTATCTGTTGCTCTTAGCCCAGCAAAAAATCCATTATTTTCTGTTGATCAACGGGTTAGCTTTATTCAAAAAGGTATCAAAAATCTTAAAAATGTCGAAATTCTTCCTTTTGATAATTTGTTAACTGATTTCGCCCGGAAAAATAATGCCTCTGTTATTATCAAAGGACTTAGAGCAGTTAGTGATTTTGAATACGAACTACAAATGGGACTGATGAACCGAAACCTTGATGAATCTATAGAAACTTTATTTATGATCCCTAGCCAAGAGTATGCATTTCTTAGCTCAAGTTTTGTCAAAGAAATTGCAAAACACGGCGGTGATATTAAAAACTTAGTCCCAAAATTCGTTGCTAAACAATTATTAAAAATTTATTTATGAAATTTTCTAAACGTATCCAAGCTATTCAACCTTCTATGACTCTGGCAGTTGACGCCAAGGCAAAGGAACTACAGGCCAATGGTATTAATGTAATTAGTTTTGGAGCAGGTGAGCCAGACTTTAATACTCCCGATAAAATTAAACAATCTGGGATTTTAGCCATTGAACAAAACGCAACCCATTACACCCCAGTTGGAGGAATCAAAAAACTTAAACAAGCTATCGTCAATAAGCTTGAACGCGATAACAATCTGGTTTATGACAAAAACCAGGTTCTGGTTTCATGTGGAGCCAAGCATTCATTTTTTAACTTAGCCCAAGTTCTATGGGAAGAGGGAGACGAGATAATCATACCGGCTCCCTACTGGGTTTCATATCCTGATATCATCCAATACGCGGGAGCCAAACCAATAATTATTGACACATTGAATGAAAATCAATTCAAGGTCACACCCGATCAAATAAATGAAGTAATCACTCCAAATACTCGAGCCATTATCATTAATAGCCCCTCTAACCCTACCGGATCGGCTTATACCAAAAAAGAATTGGAAGCTATCGCAGAATGTGCTTTACGTAACAAACTGCTGATTATTTCGGATGAAATTTATGAAAAAATTGTGTTTGACGGATTTGATCAGCATAGTATCTGTTCTATCGGTAAGGAGGTACAAAAAAACTCGATCATAATTAATGGAGTTTCTAAAAGTTATGCTATGACAGGTTGGCGCATTGGTTATCTTGCCGGGAATGAAGAGATTATCAAGCAAGCAACAAAACTTCAAGGCCAATCAACTTCCAACCCAACCTCCATTTCACAAATTGCAAGCATTACGGCACTCGAAGATGCCGATTCTGATGTAAAATTGATGGTCGATGAGTTTCAGGAAAGAAGAGATGCCCTTTTAAAGAGTTTACTCAACATACCCTCCGTCACGTGTTACAAGCCTGTAGGTTCTTTTTATGCGTTTCCCGATTTTTCAGCGTTTTATGGCAAGTCATTTAAAGATAAAAGGGTGTCGGGTTCTATCCAGATGGCCAATTTTTTACTCGAAAACGGAAACGTTGCTCTAGTTCCTGGAATCGCATTTGGTGCTGACAAAAACTTAAGAATGGCCTTCGCTTGTTCTATGGATAAAATCCAGGAGGGGGTTGAACGAATTACTAAAACGCTTGGGTTGCTTGAGTAAGTCAATTATGGTTAGAAAATTTATTAGCAAGAAAAAAATAACTTAATATTTTTTAAAATCTATTTAACGTTTCTACTTTCACCTAAGTTACTTTGTTCTTTTTAAAGTCACAAACCATTCCTTCTATATTTGCTCGGCAACGTTTAGCCTTGCAGTTGCCAGTGCCAACACGTATCGTTCTTCTTAGGGCCTCAAATGATAAAGCACCGTTTTCCATTGCTTTTAAAATCGTCCCGCCTTTGATACTGCGGCAAATACAGATTTTCTTAAAATTATTGATAATTTGATTTTCAGAGGTCAAAATATTTTTTATAGTTTTAATGTGTAGTGGCCCACCAATAATATAAACCATATAAAGCTAAAAACCCAGTGCAATCCCTAAAACAAATCCCATCTTGGATATTATCGCTCTTCTCCGGATTATTTCTAGTTTTAATATTTCCCCAATATAATCTAGAGTTTATTGCTTGGTTTGCATTAATTCCACTTTTATTCGCCATTCAGAACCAGCCTTTAGGAACGGTTGCCGCGCGTGGGTTTTTCGCAGGAATGGTTTTCTACTTTCTGAGTTTAAACTGGATCACGAATACGCTGATTAATTATGGAAATATTCCTACAAGCCTTAGTTTCTTAATTCTAGGCTTGCTTGCTGCCTATCTTAGTTTTTATGTTTCTTTATTCTGTGTTCTAACAGTTAAGTGGAGTCGAGGAAAACCGCTTTATTTTTTTCTCCTAGCACCTCTTGTGTGGACTTCTTTAGAATACCTTCGTTCGACACACATAACGTTCGGTTTTTCTTGGATGGGGCTTGGTTACTCACAATTTCAAAGTCTAAATATAATCCAACCCGCCGAGTTCACTGGAGTATATGGTATTTCTGCGTTAATCGTTTTTGTTAATGCCGCTCTTCATTTTTTTTTAAATACTTGGACTTGTAACTTTATTTCAAGTGATACCTATAAAAAGCCCAATAAATTAATCGGCCTTACTACATTATTGGTTGTTGGACTTTGGTTTGGTTGGGGAAGTTGGGCCCTAGAGATTACTAAATCAAGAATAGAATCATCCCCTAATATCCGTATCGCCTTTGCCCAAGGAAATATTGCTCAGCATCTCAAGTGGAATAAAAATTATCAGCAAACAACGATGAAATTTTATAAAGATCTCACCCTGAAAGCAGCTAATGAAAACCCTGAACTCATTATTTGGCCTGAGGCTGCAATACCTTTCTATTATAGTTTAGATCCTAACGGTACTAAGTTTATTCAAGACCTTGCTAGAACTGTTGACATACCGTTACTGTTTGGAAGTCCTTACAAAAAAAATGTAGACGGAAAACTGTTGGATTATAATCGTGCTTTTTTAATTTCGTCACAAGGAGAGACGATTGACGTATATGATAAAATGCACCTCGTGCCATTTGGAGAATTTGTTCCTTTCCGCCAAGCTCTATTTTTTATCGACAAGTTAGTAGAAATTATTGGTGATTTTGGTTTAGGAAAACGGGCTACTGTTTTTAAATTAAACAGTAATAAATTTGGAGTATTGATCTGCTATGAAATCATTTTCCCTGATCTGGTTCGTCAATCGGTTAAAAATGGAGCAGAATATTTGGTCAATATCACTAACGACGCATGGTTTGGCAAAACTGCAGCCTCATATCAACAAATCTCTATGGCTGCCTTACGTGCGGTTGAAAATCGAATCCCTATTATACGAGCTGCTAATACTGGTATCAGTGGATTTATAGACGCAACAGGTAAAATCAGAAACACAACCCAGCTATTCACAAGAGAATTTAGTGTCAGTGATATTGCTCCTAACACCGGACCGCGTACCTTTTACTCAAAATTTGGAGATATTTTTTCTTATCTCTGCCTTCTGCTTACAGTAACAATCGCTCTCTTAGCGTATCGTTCTTGATTAAATAAAAGGACCATCTGACTAAGTTTTATTGACATAAAAAATTTAATTTACTTAACTCAAGTTTTTTTTATGATCCAATCAAATGATCAAGAATAATCTCTACTTGATCACCACCCGGGATAGTAGCAACACTCCCATCTATATCACCCGGTGCGGGTGCTGCATCACCATCGCTATCCAGTCTCGCAAAAATAGTGATAGGTCCCTCAAAAAGTGCCCCGGGTAGCATTACATCAGCCTGACCCAAAGTAAAAGAATAGGGAAATTTAACTCCTTTTAGTTTCTTCACTGCTAGAGGTATTCCTCTTTTAACTCCATCCGACCGTGCTATTAAAAATAGACTGGCACCTTCCGGAATTTGATTAACTAAAGTGCTAGCTATTCTTATTGTTCCGGAAACAATTTTTGACTTTGAAGATGTTTTTTTCACACCTATTACATGGTTTAGGACGATTTTCACATCTGTAGATCCAGAAATTACTGTTACCGATCCGTCTATATCACCAGATGAAGCTTTTGGCATCCCATCTAGATCCCAACGGGCCGTGACCATAATGTTACCCTCGAATTCGTTTCCTTCCAGCATTACATTTTCTTGCCCAAGTTTGAATGCAAAGGGAAATTTGATTAAACTATGCTTTTTAGCTGCTAAAGGAGGACCTCCCTTGACGCCTTCGGGCCTGGCAATTAGAAACAGCGTTCCCTGTTCAGGTACTTTAGACGCCATGGATTCAGCAAACTCAACCGTTCCATAAGCGTTAATATTAAGAGTTATATTTTCATCCAAATCACCCATAGGATCATTAGAAATAGCTGCAAGATGTATCACCGTATCTATTGTAGACAGTTCCTCTTCAGATAAATCACGAAAATCTTTCTCGTAGTCAACATCAACTTGGGGAAGCGCTCTCCAGGCTACATCTCGAAACAAATTTATATCACACCCAAAAACTCTAACTTCAGAATTAGTTTTTAATATTTCAATCATATGTGGCCCAATGTAGCCATTATGACCAGTAATCAATATATTTCTCATTTCTCACTCTCCAATAATTTGAAAATTTCAATAGCTTCTTCAGTCATTTTGTTGCTTTCTCCCACACAAAGTTTATTTCTTATTTTTTTAGATTCGACATACAAAGACTGGTCATGTGAACTCTTATCACCTGTATTTACTTCAATCGGCAGTAACTCTCCAGTATAGATTTTATAGGCCTCCTGAACCTTTTCAGCAACTTCTAGCATTGAAATAGATTTACCTTGAGATATGTTGTAAACCT
>CAJJDL010000168.1 GCA_905182935.1 uncultured Nitrospinaceae bacterium
AATTTTAGAGTCAAGGTGGTGGCACACCATCAGCATATCTAAATGTTCATCCACGGTATTTACTGTGAATGGTCGAGTCGGATTAGTCGATGAAGGTAAAATATTAGCTTCACCACATGCCTTAATAATATCAGGGGCATGTCCACCACCAGCACCTTCGGTATGATAAGTATGAATAGTACGATCTTTAAATGCAGCAATAGTATTTTCTACAAACCCTGACTCATTCAATGTATCGGTATGGATAGCAACTTGAATATCAAATTTTTCAGCCACGCTCAAACAGTTATCTATAGCCGCAGGTGTTGTTCCCCAATCCTCATGTAACTTCAAACCCATTGCGCCAGCGCGAACTTGTTCTTCCAATGGCATTGGTAGGCTAGCATTACCTTTACCAAGAAAACCAAAGTTAAGCGGTAATTCTTCTACTGCCTGGTACATACGCTCAATATTCCAAGGTCCAGGAGTACATGTTGTTGCATTAGTTCCTGCAGCAGGTCCTGTTCCACCACCAATCATTGTCGTAATACCAGACATCATGGCATCATCAACTTGTTGAGGACAAATAAAATGGATATGTGCATCAATCCCACCAGCAGTTGCAATCAAACCTTCTCCAGCGATAGCCTCTGTCGATGGACCTATTATAATATCTACACCCGGTTGAATATCAGGATTGCCGGCTTTACCAATTCCCATAATACGACCAGCTTTGATACCAATATCTGCTTTGACAATTCCCCAGTGATCCAATATAAGCGCATTAGTTATAACCACATCGACGGAATCTTTTGAGCCTCGCTGGCTCTGCCCCATACCGTCCCGAATAACCTTACCGCCACCAAATTTTACTTCTTCCCCATAAATTGTTTTATCTTCTTCTACTTCGACCCACAATTCAGTATCACCTAACCTTACGCGGTCCCCCACTGTCGGACCAAACATATCTGCATAAGCTCGACGGTCTATACTACTCATGATGTTTTCTCCAACGACCCCATGATCTTTCCATTAAACCCATAAACTTCACGAGATCCGGCATAGGCAACTAAATCGACTGTTCGACTTTGGCCAGGCTCAAACCGAACCGCTGTTCCAGCAGGAATGTCCAATCGGAAGCCACGTGAAATCTCACGATCAAACTCTAAAGCAGAATTAGTTTCATAAAAATGATAATGTGAACCTACTTGAACTGGGCGATCGCCCAAATTTGCTACTGATAATGAAACTTTCTCTCGACCCTCATTAAGAGTTAGCTCCCCATCTTGAATTGCGTATTCTCCAGGGATCATAGTTATTTCCTTTAAACAATTGGGGTATGAACTGTGACAAGCTTTGTCCCGTCTGGGAATGTTGCTTCCACCTGTACTTCATGAATCATTTCAGGAATACCTTCCATAACATCTCCCCTTGTAAGAAGTTTGGTGCCATGGTTCATAAGATCTGCAACGCTTTTACCTTCCCGAGCTCCTTCAAGAAGAGCAGCTGATATATATGCAACTGCTTCAGGGTAGTTCAACTTGATTCCTCGAGACAGTCGCCTTTCCGCCAACAATCCAGCTGTAAAAATCAGTAACTTGTCTTTTTCTCGAGGTGATAGTTCCATCTTCCTTCCTTAATTATACTAATAATATCCGCGCAAATTTAAAACACCACTAACTTAGGTACTCCATATCCGCGGAATAACAGATTCATGCCCTCGTAAAGCCATACGAAGAAGATGCCAAACTTTTATAAATTTTTGTTTTACCTGTTCTACACTATTTCCTAAATATCGGCAAAGAATAACATTATCTACTAGCGTAACTGAAAATAAATTATCCCTATCAAGTGAATCGATATTTTCCCTCAATAAATCAACGAGCTCTGTGCGCGAGGTAATACAGAATAATGTACCTACAACCGGTTCCCCTCTAAGACCCCATTTTGCTTTAAGCATTGGATCATTATCTTGAATAATGAGTTTCTCCAAACGAATCAAACGACCATCCATAAAAACTTCTAGCCGTTGTGTTAACTGACCCTTAACAAAAGTCTCGCCAATAGATGGCCTCCCCAAACACAATATATCCCAACCAATAAAATGGCTTGTCTCGGATAAATTAATCCTTGTTTCTAATTTAACCTTAGCACCTGGAAAGAAAATATTCTCCGAGGGAAACCATTCTAAAACCCCGTTGCTAGCCACCTCTAAAATTTGTTTTTGACAAGCAATAGGACCAGCACTACGATAAAATTTTCCTGCGGCGGGAGTGGTAATCAAAACTTTTGCGTTTGAATTTACATTTATATTAACATCTAAACTATCACCGCCGACCACTCCACCTGGTGGATGCAGGATATAAACGTGTCCGGTTCCATTTGCCTCGGGGTAAAAAATTTTTTGAACCTGCAGTGGCCCTTGATGTATATTTTGTTTAAATACAGTTTTTTTATCAACTTCTACAAAGTCCAAATGTAGTTTAGCAATCCAACCCTCATTAAAATCAATCTTTTTAAAACTAGATACAGTCATAAATCTAAATTACTTTGAATCCATAATATTTTTTTACTAATTTTTAATTAAAAAAAATTCGTTAAATCCACGTAACCAACTAATTATTTATTTAGTCTTAATGAAAAAATAAAAGGCGGATTCATTGCATTTTCTCTATGTTGTTTTTTTTGTATATTTATACAATAATATAAGTATATTCCTAATTAATTTTTGTGCATAGCAAAGTAAAGAAACTAGCCCTTTTGCTTCTATCTGGCTGGATTATTTACTCAAATTTATCACCTCATTGAATAATCACTATAATGAAAAAATATTTTAAAATAGTAGGTTGGATTTTTCTTGGCATTTTTCTGCAATTTAAATTTAACGCTCTTTACGGCATAGTATTTTTGGAAAACCTTAATTTTCATGACCGCTCTTATTTTGTTGAAATAAAATTAGTACCTGCAAGCCAATCTGTACATATACTTAATTTAAAAACAACTGTCCACCATTCGCTAGGTGCTGATTACTTTTCAAATGTTTATATTCCTGATGGGTTTAGGGTGGTCAACAAAAAACCATACGCAGGAGCAGAAAAAATTAAAGGTTACCTTGCTTACCAAATGGATATGAAACGTAAATATAGAGATGTTTTAAGTACTGAGAATTTTATTATTACCCTGTCGAGCCACGATAAAAATATTGAGGCAACCCCGATTCTTATTCACTTTGAAAATATGGAACAGCGGCTACATACCGACAAATCTTTTAAAATATCAAGCCGTGATAATAAAATTTCATTACAGGGGCCCAAACGAGCAGAAGCAACCTATCCACAGCAACTGGGGATGTGATGGTCGTAAGTTATTGGTTAATAAATAGTTATTTACTAGTTTAAGGAAAAGTTTAACAGGAAGTATCTCTTAGCTTTTTATATCAAACGGTACACATTCGGCTGACTGGATACAGGGGTAAGCTAGAGTGGTGCTTTTTTTTGCGCAAAAAATAAAGTGTTTACTCGTTTGAAATCGTAATATTCGTCATTACCGATAATGGTATCATAAACTGCTCTCACCACTTCAGAATATTTAGACCCGACGGAAATATTTCCATAATCATGCACGGCAATGACTCCGTTGGGAGCTAGCGATTTGACCCAATACTCGATATCATTTTTACACCCGTCATAACTGTGGTCGCCATCAATAAATAACAGGCGAATGGCGTTATCTTGTTTGTCGGCCCAAGTTTTTGCGGCTTCAACCGAGTCTTGTTCTTTAGGGTGAATCCAGTCGGCAACATCATTTTTTTGATAGTGTTTTTGTGATTGTTCGTAGATTTTAATGTCAAACGAGTAGACATGTTCGCGATTTTTTGCTTTGGAGCCTTTTGCCAGAATAATACTTGAACCTCCAAGAAAGACACCTATGTTGACAATGGCTCCCTGAGTTGGGCCATTGGCGGCGAGATCAAATAGGGTTTGTTTTTCTCTGACCGAAAGCATGGTGTGGGGTAGTTCTACCTTGTGGTCTCCAATGTCCCATGTGTTGACATTTCTGTCGCTTCTATCTATTTGATGTGGGTAGTAAACACAAAACTGGTTGTCAACAATACAAGTCCAATCGTATAGCTCTATCTCATCCACAAACTTCAAAATATTATTATATTCTAGACTGACCGAGGTATCTATTCTGGCGAGCGCTATATCGTGGTTTGCGCAGAAAAATACCAAGTCTATGTTGGCATTTTTTAAATATTGGCCATCTTCTGACAAGTGAAAGTTTAAAGGTAGTTTGTCACCCTCAAATTCAATTTCCTTTAAGTCTTTAATTTCATAATGAGGAAAGCTAACCCCCGCCTTTTTTAAAATAATAAATTCAGCTTGTGGGTACAGTTGAGAGATTTTTTTTAAACTCAAAAAACTTTGATCCGTTTGGGATGAATGGATATATAGAATTTGTTTTACTGGTTTCGATAGAGGTGGGAGTTTGTAGTCAAAGGATAGTAAGAAATTTTTCCCATATTCCGGCTCCATGTTTGTCTCCTTGCGTGTGCATAATTATTTTTATACCTGGCTGGACTTAAACCCTAGAACAATCGCATATGAAACGATCTGGAATAGTGAGTTGGATTTTTTATTCATTAATTGGATCTCACCATTTATGAGTTTTCTTCCTGCCATCATACCTAATAGCCATATCTGCCTCAATCAATATATCAGCTAAGCTCTCTCCATCGACAATTACATCAGAAGCTACCCTAAAATAATTACCTCTTTGCATATTCTTCAATGTTATTTTTTCTGCATCTTTAAGAATATCTCCGACTATTTCTCTGGCTTGCTCTGTATCATATTTTTCTTTATCACACTTACCTTTGAATTCAGGAGTATCAATTCCATTTAGTCGGACACGTATTTTTTTGCCAATAATCGGATGAAGGTTAGGAAGGTTATCGTGTCACCGTCATAATTTCTAACGTAGATAGCTCCTTCATAGTCACCAAAATTTTGTTTAGCATTAGCTGTAGTAGAAATACTAATAAGAAAGGTAAGTGCGAGTAAGAATATGAGTGGTTTGGTTTTCATACGATAATTATATCCCATCCCAAATCATCATAAATATTGCTGTATATAATAATCTACAATTTTACTCCCAGACAAACGATACATATAAAGAAGGAAGGCATACCCATGAGACTTCTAATCAATTGAAGGTTGATTTTTTAAAGAAACATAAGGCAAAGAAGTGATAAAATGTATTGAGTGAAATGATAAATAAATTTGACTCTTATTTGGATCTTGATTTTAGGGGTATAAAAACAGATAACTTATTGTTTTAACGAACATTAGATCTCGACTTCGTCCCCAGCAACTTGGCATGTAGCAACTATCAATCTTTTACTTGTAATTGCACAATGAGAACTAAATTTGGACAATATAAAGACTACTATAAAATACTTAGTATCACTGAAATTGCTTTAGATGCCGAAATTAAAAAGTCATACCGCAAACTCGCACTTGAACATCATCCTGATCACAACAAGAATGATCCTGATAGCGAAGAAAAGTTCAAACAAATCACCGAAGCTTATGGAGTTCTAATCGATCCACTTAAAAGAAAAGAATACGACCAATTTCGAGACGACCACCTTGCAGGTCGATCTAATGAAAACTCTCAATTTAGATATACACAGCAGGATATTTTTGAAGAAATGCAGCGCAAAGGTTTTGGAAAGGATGTCTTTGAGGAGTTAAATCGTGAATTTTCAAAATCAGGTTTACGATCTGGCAATTCATTTTTTCAAACTACTCTAACAGGAGGTGCGCTGGGTGGAATAGTAAGAGTCCTCGGGATGATTCCAGGTCCTATTGGACGAGTCGGACAAGGTCTTCGGATAGCACACATGGTAGGCACATCACTATTCGCATTAAAAAAAATGCACGACGCAAAATCGGCCGGAAGCCTAAAAAATCAGCCCAGTGTTAAGGATCTGAATATTCTCGATTCAGTTAAAGGAGTTTTTAACAGAGGTACAAATAGCCAAAGTTCTCTTGACTATAAACTAGCAATGACGATACCTCCTAAAGAAGCACTTACAGGAACTAATAAAAAAATTTCATATGAAATAGATGGAACTCCCGAACAATTGATGGTTCGCATTCCAGAAAAATTTCCTGATGGTGGAAAATTAAGAATTAAAGGAAAGGGACACCATAAAGATCAAAAAAGGGGAGACCTCATACTTCAAGTCAATGTAACTCATTAAAGCCATCATATCTCTCTAAATTTATTTAAATATTTTATTTGATGAAAAAAGAAAAAATCATTAACTATTGGCGCTCTTTTTTTTCAGACCTTCTAGTTGGAACTTTCGTTAGGCTATTCATATTCGGCGCAATTGGATTTTCCCTCGGTTTAGTCGGTCTTTTCATAATGGATCATTTTTTTATGGAGGAATTAGAGTGGCGCCCTTGGATTATGTCGACAATCCTGATTTTATCTTTCGGCTGGTATACCGCGTTTGGCACCATATTTGGATTGATTGCATCCATCGTTCAGACCTCCAGTAAAAAAACAACCGAAGCACTAGCAGGTCTTCATGACCTTCTTGATCTAATAACACATGGGGTTGTGGAAAAAATTCCTCGATTCAATAAAAACATTCCTCGCAATCAACTCGAAGATACTTTTAATGGAATTGGAAATAAGTTTTTAGCCGAATTAAAACTTAAACGAGGAGTTACTGCTTTCCTCTCACGTATTTTATTTGGGACTATTCTTAAAATAATAAAATTCTTTTTTCTAGATAATGTAGTCGAAGAGCTATCAAAAAAAGAGGGCGATATCACATCATCGGATATCGAGCATGCAGTAAGACGGGTCGGCGTGGAAATGGTAACAGAACCAATTATAGAAAAATTTCTTTATCTTCAAATCCTCAATTTCATACTCTTCTCTTTAATCTTCGCGGTTCCAATTGGCATTTTACTTCTTTTTTAAACAAAGCTTGAACCACGTTTTGCGAGCTTAATATATTTTCTATTAATTTTTGATATCAAATAAGTATAGAAAACAGATAAAACCTGATTT
>CAJJDL010000169.1 GCA_905182935.1 uncultured Nitrospinaceae bacterium
ACAATCAGGTCACTTGGATTATTGCGGATTCCAAAAAAAGCATCCCTGGACTGATTCGCAAATTGCCTCATTATGGCAAATATGGTTACCTCGTATTCAAAGGAGACGAGCCTAAAAATGTGGCTAAAGGAACATGGCCCTCTAGCAATATCGGACTCTCACATACGTTTGAAAAAGGTACTTATTCCCTACCCTCAAAAGCATCTTGGATTAAATAAAAGAAAATATAAAAATTCGCTTAAATATAGGTGCTGTTATTTTAACCTTCATTAAATATTTTTCTTTTCCCGCGGAAACCAGTCAAGAAGAATAAATTCCAGCAAAACCGGTTGACGAGATACCAACAGGTAAGTAGTTTCTTGCAATGGAAGCAATACTATCTCTATAGGAAAGTTCTAACGCTTCTTCGTCTATAAGTTTTATGGCGGAAGGCAATGGAGTATGATAAGTACGTGAACCGTTTTGAGTTCCATCACCTTCAATAAAGTGATCAATCACAACAGCTGAAGCCCCTGCTTTAGTAAGCTGAGAAAAAAACCGATCTGGGTCTATCAGTGGGTACAATGGTGACATACAGACTATGGTAGTAATTCCTCTTGAAGTAAGTTTCTCGACTAATTTAATTCTCTGGTTTACGGAGCATGGTGGAGGGGGAAGCCCAGGGAGGCTATCTCGATCTCCTTCAATAGAAAGGTGAATTCTTAAGTCACATAAATGTTTCAAAGCAACGATGATCTCGATATCTTCAACAATTATTGAGCTATGTGTTTGTAAAATTAATTTGTCTGGAGGCTGTTTTAACATTTGGTTTAACAACCGTCGAGTAATTCTAAATTTTCGTTCGATAGGTTGCCAAGGATCTGTCGAACTGGAAAAAAATATCGAGAAAGAGATCCCCTTTCCCAGAGCCCAGCGTCTTTCTGTTTGGACGGTCAAACTATAAACCTCGTCAGCATTCACCTTAATGTCTACAAAGTCACCCCACGTTCGTCCTCGTAAAATCCATTGGTTAGATCTAACATAACACCCTACACCGCAAGAAGAGTTTCCGTATCCACAGCCAACATAAGGATTGAGTGAATGCGAACTCACGTCTTTTAAGTATCCAGATGTGCGTGTAAGAATTGAAGTGCAATGAGTTTCTATTATTTCCATTTTTCTCTTCAAGATAAAAACATCAAAACAAGTTTCCCAAGTTTGATATAATTGACAATCTTTAAATAATTTTTTTATACTTTTTAAGTCCCATGGATTGTTATCTGATATGACAACTTTAAGCGATCCTATAAAAAATAAAAACATAATATACGTCCTAATTGGCGGGCTAGTTGCCATCGCAATATTGCTCCTGGATATTTCTATGCCTCGTGGAGTTCCATATGGCATCCTTTATAGCTCTATCTTTTTAATCTCTCTTTTTACAAAAAATAAAAAATTTATATACATCGGTGCCATAACAGGAACCTTGTTGACAATAATTGGGTTTTTCATGTCTCCGCCCGGTGGTGAACTTTGGCAGGTTCTAACAAATAGATCGCTTACTATATTAACTATCTGGAGCATTGCCACATTATGTCTCTTCCAATATAGTAATTTTGAAAAAATGAGAGCAGGACAGGATGAGCTTGAACTAAGTATCCATCAAAGAACATCTGAACTTAATAAATCGAATGCTGAACTTGAAAAAGAATCTGCATCAGTTCAATTACATAAAGACATAGCAATAGCTGCCAATGAAACTAAAGGTCTAAAAATTACATTAGAATTATGCCTTAAAAAAATCTGTACCCATGCTGGCTGGCCGGTTGGTCACGCGTACCTCCTTCCAGATCAAACATCAAGTTGGTTAGAGCCTGCCAAGGTATGGTATTTGGAAAACCCGAGTCGTTTTGATACATTTCGAAAAATTTATGAAGCAACTCCCTTTGGACCGGGCATGGGGCTTCCAGGCCGTGTCCTCTTAAGCAGAAAACCGGAATGGATTAAAGATGTGACTAAAGACGCTAACTTCCCAAGAGCTCAATTGGCAGAGAATATAGGCGTTAAAGCAGGATTTGGTTTTCCTTTATTGATAGGGAAACAAGTCGTAGGCGTTATGGAGTTTTTTTCTACTAAAGCTGCTGAACCGGACCGAGATATGATGAAAGTGATGGCAGAGGTTGGAATTCAACTTGGTAGAACGGTAGAAAGGCATTGGGCGGAAGCTGACATTCAAAGCTCCAACGAACGGCTGCGTAAACTATACCAACGATTGGAAATGATTCGAGAAGAAGAACGTACGCGTATTGCACGCGAGGTACACGATGAATTAGCACAAATGTTAACCACCCTAAAACTCGAGCTCTCTTTGCTTGATAAAAAAATGGTAGATGACAATGCACCTTTACGTAATGATACGCAAATGATGCTTGTACTTATCAATAATACAATTCAAACTGTAAAAAAAATTGCGATGGACCTAAGACCACCTATCCTGGATGATCTGGGCCTACACGAAGCTATAACATGGCAGGGAAGTGAATTTGAAAAACGTACGGGTATTAATTTTAACTTTGAAGTATACTCCGGAAACCTAGAGGTAGATATTGAAAGATCCACTACGCTCTTTCGGATTTTTCAAGAAACATTAACTAATATTCTTCGACATGCTAAAGCTAAAAATATAAATGCTACCATGAAAGAAAAAGATGGGACCGTCACTCTTCAGGTAAGTGATGATGGCATTGGAATCAGGCTAGATCAAACCTTAGATATCAAATCACTCGGACTTCTAGGAATGAGAGAGCGGGCTCTTGTATGGCAAGGCTATGTAGATATTGAGGGAGTGCATAACCAGGGCACAACAGTAACCATTAACATTCAACGCGTATAAGATTATGAAAGCTTCCACAGAGAAAATAATTAAAATAATTATTGCCGACGATCACCCCCTTTTTAGACGTGGGCTCAAGCACGCCTTAGAAGAAACACCTGACATAGAAGTTATTGGTGAAGCAAGTAATGGCGATAGTCTACTTTCGATGATCAAAAGTGATAATCTCGATATGGTTCTTTTAGATATATCCATGCCAGGAAAAAGCGGGCTTGATTTATTAAAGCAACTCAAAAGCGAGTACTCTAAGCTTCCGATACTAATCCTTAGTGTTTATCCTGAAGAACAATACGCAGTGAGG
>CAJJDL010000170.1 GCA_905182935.1 uncultured Nitrospinaceae bacterium
TTTTAATTTTTGAACGATCAACAATAACGTCTATTTTTTTAAAGATTTCAGATTTTTGGTTATGAACATATTTAACTTTAATTGGCGGCGGTTTTTTTGAGTCGTTGATTTTTTTAAGGTTAAGAAATTGAAAGGTCATTACTAACGAGTGAAGTAAAAAAGCAATGAGTATGAAACGACCTAACTTGGTATTGTTAAGTTGACTCCCATGCAAGAAAAATTCTTTTTGGTTAAATCGAGCTAGTAGGTTTAATTTTTGCGGTTTACTGATTTTCATGAAGTTTTTTTGATTACTTTGAATTAGCTCACTATTTTAATAGCCTTGCATTTATCAGAGTACCAGGATACGGCATGTGCTTGCTTTTGAGTGTATTTATCGTTTTTAGAATTTTTTTCGAATGGGATATATTTATTTCCATTCGAGAAGGGAACATGCTGCATTTTTAGAGATTTGTAAAAAGAGTTGATGTATGAGTGAAAGTTTTTGTACATGCCGACTTTGTCCTTTAGGTCGTGCATTTTTTTTTCACGAAAGAAAAGTAATTCTTCTCCAAATGGATGAATGCGGGTTAAACTATTTTCGCCAAATTGAGTATTAGCATAATTTGTAAGAGCCTCGAAATCTTCCCAATCTTCTAGAGCGTCAACATCGGATACGAACGCCGGGTCATTGTGAAACTTGGTTGTAAACTTAGTATCCAATACGATTGAAACCGCACGATCAAAATTGTCCCTGTGCATTCCAAATAGGTACTTGTCATCTTTGCGAAATTGTTTTAGATCCGACTTAAAATGTATTGCATGATGAATCATTACTGGAAGTAACTTTAATATTTTTAATGGCATAGATAGTATTTTGCGCACTCCAGCCTTAATTATGTTTCCATCTTTTCTTGTTGAGTGCAGATGGTCAATGATATCCGAATCCACTGCAGAAAGATTAATTGGGTAAATATTTGGTTCTTTGACCTCGTGGAGTTCGTTTGTTTCTTTACAAAGAGCACGATAATGATAGTTGCGCCGGACAAATTCGCTTTCTGGATTATCTTTGTAATCTGGAAACATCATCTGCCTAGAATTAAGCCAAAGAATCAAGTTGTGACTTTTAATATCGCTGTCATGTAAGATGCCTTCAATATCGAACATGAATGGAAGGTCACCAGGTTGAAATAAAACCAATTCATTTGGTTTGGGGTTTAAGCGATTTTTTCCTAATTGCAGAGTGTTAAAAAGGTTGAGGTTGTTTGGGTCTTCCCGGACGAATGATATTTTTTTACCTTGCGTGCCCACCGTTTCTAAAAAAGCTGTGGCAACTTGCTCGACTTCTTCCGAACCTATAATAACTATTTCCTTAATACTGGATATCAACAGGTTCCCAATTGCGTAACACATGACTGGAATACCATTAATAAGAAAAAGGAACTTTAAATTGTCTATCTGATCGCCAACTGCTCTCAGGATGAGATGGCTAACACCGTTGCTGTTAGATGCAATTTCACGTTCCGCCTTTTTGATCGCAACGGCGTTGGCTTTTTTTCGTGAAGGATATCGATCATGACTAAAACTCAAGATGCATTTATCGATGGAAGTAGAATAATTAATGTCATTCATAAAAATGGTCACAAAAAATCAAATTAGCAATCGTTCTTGATGGGAAAAGTTACCTAAAAAGCTTTTATAACAATGAGTAAGGTGGATTGTGTAGTGTCTTCAATGTAAAAAATAATCAGTGGATCATAAGGCTGAAATTGTACCAGAAAATTCTCAAAGGGCGAAACGGTCAAAACTAATTCCTCTTTAATAATCCTCAGAAAGATCAGAAAGGGGATTAATATAGAGAAATTAGCTTGACGTGGATTTTTTTTTCGATCTACAATAAAACTTCAACTTTAATTTATAAGGATTTATATTTATGGGCGACCAACCCCACATCATTGGGTTAATTGACCAGCTTCTAGATGAGACAGCTGACAAACCAAACCTTCAAGAAAAAATATTTGATTTGCGAGATGCTTTATTTCAGGCTCAGCAGTTATCACAGCAATATGCTATAAAAATTAAAACTCTCGAGGAAACAGTTGACAAGCTAAAGTCCCCTGCTCACCGCATTGGTACTGTTTTGGGGGAAGGAGAAAAGGATCTTTACCGTTTAGTTGTTGGAGGTACTGAGTATCAGGCTAATGTGTCTCCAGAACTCATTGAAAAAGAAGCTCTGCAGTCCGGTGATCAAGTTGCTCTGAATGAAGGGTTTGTTGCAATAGCTAAGTTAGCTAAGCCTGAGCATGGACCACTGGCTCGGATAACCAACCGATTAATAGATGGACAATGGTTAGTAACTGGACAAACTGCCAATAGCGAAACCATAGTGCTTAATCACCCTGATATAGAAACAGAATCATTAAGGGTAGGTGATGAAGTTATTCTTGATCCAAACCAGAGAGTTATTTTAGCCCGGTTACCTAAAAGAAAATCTGGAGTTGTGGTAGAAGATGACTTGGAACAAATTGATTGGTCCAAAGTAGGCGGGCAATCTCACGTTATAGAAGAAGTCCGCAAGGTGATTGAGTATCCTATTTTACATAAGGCTATTCTTGAAACTATGGAATATCAATTACCTAAAGGATTTTTATTTTATGGCCCCCCTGGCTGCGGTAAAACTCTTATTGGAAGGGCCATTCTTTCAGATATTATACGTCAACTTAAGAATAAAGAATCTAATCAAGAACTCGAGGGCCGTTTCATTCATGTAAAAGGTCCTGAAATTCTTAATATGTGGTTGGGAGAGTCCGAACGCAAGGTCCGGGAAATTTTTAAAAAGGCGCGTGACTATAAGGAGAAAGGTCAAGTACCTTTTATTTTTATTGACGAGGCAGAGTCTATTCTTGGAACAAGGCAGTCCACGCGTGGAAACAACATCAGCAATACGTTAGTACCTATGTTCTGTGCCGAGATGGATGGAATTCAATCACTTCGAGATGCAGTTGTTATTCTTGCTACAAATCGTCCCGATCTAATAGATCCTGCAATCTTAAGGCCTGGCAGAATCGATCGAAAGATAAAGGTGGGACGTCCAAATCGCGAAGATTGTAACGCCATACTGAAAGTTTATCTCAAACCTAATCTACCTCGAGAGCATGAAGATCTTGATTTAATGACTCAGCCATTTCTTGATGCTCTGTTTAAAAAAAGCATTCACCAGGAAGTTTTGGTTCTTACTCTTCGTTCTGGAAAACTCAAAAAATTGTACTGGAAAGACTTTATTTCTGGCGCTATTATCGAAGGGATAGTCAAAAGAACTAAAGAAAAGGCGATCGAAAGAGCCATTAAAGGAGAAGAGTTAAAAATCATGTCGAAAGATTTAACGCAATGCTTGGCAACCGAATTCAAGGATGGCAATTTACTGCCTGCAGAGTCAAACATGGAAGATTGGCTTCAAGTTCTCGACCTAGATCCTCGCGATGTAGTGAGAGTGCGACGCCCAAATGATTCAGATCAGGCTGCTTCAGAAACCCTCAACCGATCTATAATATGAGTTTGAGAGTGCCTCTTTTAGGTATAGAAACGGAATATGGAATTATACGGGATGATGTAGATAATTATGATGTTGTAGAGGAGTCCATTCGACTAGTTCGATGTTGCGAGATGAAAAGTGAATTTGGTAACTGGGCTTATTCTCGAGAGCGCTCCCATCAAGATATGCGAGGATTTAATGTGCCTTCTCTTGCACAGGATGAGGAAGAGGATGCTTTTTGCGTTGAGGATCGTAAGCGACCCTATAGCTATTGGGAAATGAAAAGTGATCGAGTACTTGAAAACGGAGCAAGGTTTTATAATGACCATACGCATCCAGAATATAGTACTCCAGAGTGCAGCAGTATCTTTCAATTAGTTGCACATGATTTGGCTGGTGAGCGCATCGTTTTTGAATGTGCTCGCTTGAGAAACCTAGAAGATAAACCAGGCAGAATTTGTATATTTAAAAATAATACCGACTATATCGGGCATAGCTATGGGACGCACGATAATTATCTCATATCACGTCGACTTCCCTTTGAGCATTGGGTGGAACGTTTGGTACCGTTTCTTGTAACTCGTCAACTATATGCTGGAGCAGGAAAGGTTGGCTCTGAACTACAGGGTGATAATTGCTTTAGCGGTCTTCAACTTGCTCAACGGTCCGATTTTATAGAAACGGTGTTGAGTATTGAGACGATGATACAACGACCGATTATAAATACTCGGGATGAACCGCATGCGACGCAAGATAAATATCGTCGACTTCACTTGATTCTGGGTGATGCCAACATGTCTCCTTATGCAACTGCTTTGAAGGTAGGAACTACTCAATTGATCTTGACACTGATTGATGAAGATAAGTTAAAACTACTTGTGGATCTAGAGAATCCGGTTAAAGATATTAAAGATATTTCCCGTGATCAGACAGGGACTATTGCTTTGAAGCGGACGAATGGCAAAACAATAACATCACTTGAATTACAAGAGTTCTACCTTGACGCGGTAGATAAAAATTTATCAGGGCAATGCAAAGAGTGGGATTGGGTTATACGTGAGTGGGCGCGCACTTTGGATGAACTCAAGCATCACCCTGAAAAGCTGGCTGATCGAATTGATTGGGCAATTAAAAAAGATATTTTTACCCGCTTTATTGATTCAGAAGGAGTTAGCTGGGATGATCCTTGGCTAAAAAGCTTGGATTTGGAGTATCATAATCTTGACCCAGAAAGAGGGTTGTATAGAGGACTAGAGCAAACAGGTGGTATATACTCTATGTTTTCAGAATCTGAAGTTCAACTTGCTATAAAAAAGCCACCAGAAGACACAAGGGCTTTGATACGTGGCTTGGCAGTAACATATGGCATGGATAAAATAAAAAATATTCACTGGACCGGTATCGAGTTTAAAGATGGTAACTTTATAGACCTATCTCAAGTTGTTACCTCCACTGACGTAGAACATTTGATTAATTCCAAAAAGGAGCAATTTTCATGGTTATGAATGATCCGTTAAGAAGAGAAGAGAAAAAGGATCCTACTCCAGATCGCAAGGAATCGGGACCATCTAGTCCGAATGTTGAAAGACCGGGTCGTGATGATATCCTTAAACGAATGAAGCGGGTTGACCCTAAACAGTCAGAAAACTATAAACAGCGAACCGGACAATGATAGAAAAATTTGAAAAAATTCATAGTTCTGGCGATTTTATTGAACTTCTTAAAAGGTCCGGGAACTATCCACAGCAAGTGCTTTCCGGTATTTCTAATAATAAGGCTTTAGAAATTCCTCAGGGAACCACGGTTCTGGCATTCCATTATAGAGATGGAATAATTGTAGCTGGTGATCGAAGGGCTACAGCAGGGAATTCTATTATGTATGATCGTTGCGATAAAGTTATCCCTATAGATGATTACTCGTTAATGGCCATCGCTGGTGTGCCGGCCACAGCATTCGAAATGGCACGCATGTTGTCGCATAACTTTGAATATTATCGTCGTTCTCAACTAAGAGCTATGAGTACAGAAGGCAAGGTCCGCGCTTTATCAAAATTACTCAAAGATAATGTGGCCATGGCTTTGCAAGGTGTAGGTGGTGTGAGTCCTCTTTTTGCTATTTATGATACGCAGCAAGAAAAAGCATTTCTTTATTTTTACGATATGCTCGGAGCTGAATTTCAGATACTAACTCATGTCGCGACAGGATCTGGGTCGCCTATGATAAAGGGTATTTTGGAACACGAAAATCTTTGGGGGATTAGTTCATTGGGAGAAAGGTCAGAGGAAGAAGCGACTTCTCTATCAATACGCTTGCTGCAGACAGCCGCTCAATTTGATTCAGCTACAGGTCAAGCTCGTCCCGAAGATAAACTTTACCCTACCATTGCGAAGATTACCAAAGAAGGGTATCAGTTTATTCCAGATGATGAGATGGCTACTATTTATAAATCTTCCATGAGTAGGAGTTGAAAATGTTTGAAGAACCTTTTCGTTGGATGGAAGCTATTTCTACGCGTCATAGTTATGTTCGCGAAAAACTAAGAAAAGGGCAGCCGGTTATAGGGGTTCCTTATAATGAAGGAGCTGTGATTATAGGGTTTTCTCCACAGCCTGGAAAAATTTTTGAAATTTATGACCGTATAGCTCTTGGAGGGTTAGGCCATCCTGCAGATGTTGAGCGTTTGCGTATGACGCTGCTTGATATGGCACATGCCGAGGGATTCAACCGTTCATCAAAAGATGTGACCATTGAAAGGCTTCTACAATTTGGTCTTGCCCCTGCTCTCAAACAAAATTTCGAAGAAATTCAGCGAGCTCCTTATCTGATTCAAATGTTACTTGCTGAGATAAATCATGAAGATGGTGCTGAGTTTTTTCGTGTCAACTATGACGGTTACTGGGAAAAATTTAAACAGGGGACAGTTATTTCCGGGGATAAAAAAGTGAGCGAACGAATACAAAAAAAGATAGATGATACTGACTTTGTGTCATGCACTTTAAATAAATCCATTCAATCAGCATTACGTATTTGGGAGGAGGGTCGTAAGAAACCTGCACTAGAAAAAGAATCTTTAAAGTCTACTGATGATAGTGATGAACTTGATGACGAAATGGAAGGGCATCCAACTGACTTAAAAGAGGCCTTCGAGCGTTGGAATCTTGAAGTAGGAATTTTAAAGAAGAACACAGGGCGTAAGTGTCTTTATAGTACATTAAGTGAAAGTGAGATTTCTGCCTTGCAATCAGAGGTAATTAGATAATTATGCGAAAGCGAATTTATGGCATCGAAACAGAATATGGTTTGTTGATAAAAGATACTGAATTTAAACTTGACCCGGCACAAGTTGCAGATCGGCTTAAAGACCATATTTTTAGATCATCAAAAGCGGGAGTTCTCGATCAGCATTATCGTGCTAATGATGAACCCCCTGGAAATGGTGGGTTTCTTCTTAATGCTGGCCGAATATATCTAGATATGGGTCACTTGGAATATGCTTCTCCTGAATGTTCTACTTTGACAGATCTTGTTACTTATGACCGCGCCGGAGATACTTTGATTCAGGATGCGGTTGATGAATTAGGTTGGAGAGATTCTATAGGCATAATTAAAAACAATGTTGACCTTGAAACCAATGCGACTTTCGGTTGTCATGAAAACTACCTAGTAAGCCGAGGGTTCCCCTTCGACGAAAAAGAAAGCCTCAAATTATTAGCAGCATTTTTAGTAACACGGCAAATCTATTGCGGTGCTGGAAGAATTGGTGGATGCGATCCTCACCCCTTAAGAGACTGGGAAAACCCATCAGCTAAAGAGCAAGAGAAACAAGTTGATTTTCAAATTTCTCAAAGGGCAGACCATATTCCAAATGAATCTTATCGTTGGGTTCAATATAACCGAGCAATAGTAAATACAAAAGATGAACCGTTAGCAGATCCCAGTAAATACCGAAGAATTCATTTACTGGTTGGAGATTCGAATATGAGTGAGTTTGCAACTGCTATGAAAATGGGAACGACTACTCTCATTTTGGAACTTATGGAAGAAGGGATAGCGAACCCTGAATGGATACTCGCTGAATCCGTTGAGGCCATGCGTTCAATTTCAAGAGACCAAAATTTTAAATGGGAAGTGACTTTAAGAAATGGGCGTCACACCACGGCACTCGAACTGCAAATGGATATGATGCAAACAGCTAAGAAGCATCTAACTGGTAAGAATCAAGAAACGGACTGGATTATAAATGAATGGGCTTCATTGCTTAATGACATACCTAAAGGTCCTGAAGCACTAATAGGTCGTGTTGACTGGGCTACCAAATATTGGATGCTTAATGATTTCAGAAAAGAAGAAAATTTAGACTGGCACGATCCATGGCTCAAGAGTCTTGATTTGGAATACCATAATATAAATAAAGATAGTGGTCTTTACTGGAGCTTAGAGGGTACAGGAGATGCCGTAAGAAAAACTAGTGATGAAGCTATAGACTATGCCAAGACAACAGCTCCACGAGGTACGCGTGCTGACGGGAGAGGCGAATTTGTTAAAATTCTCATGAATATGAATAATAAGCCCTTGTATCTTATAGATTGGATTGGATTTCGTTTTGGTAAAAATGAAGAACCATTCCTGATGTTGGATCCTTTCAGTTCATATAAAAATAAAATTCGTGATTATCTTGCAGAATCCGAAAAAAATGAGGCTCTTCGGTTTAAGTCCCCTACCAAGGAATCGGCTAGCTAACTAGTAAACAATGAAGCAACCCTATTAAGGGTAAAGTTAATAAAACTCTGGCACTTTGAAATAATAATTTATAAGTTATATTTTTTTATAAATTCATATAAGGCCTGAATCTGAAACGCGCTCCTTTTATGTGCAGTTTAGTAGATTGTATATACGATACTCGTTAATGGTGTTATGTTTTCGGGAAAGATTTATTTTTTTAAAAAAGATTATTACCCATGAGTGAATGTTTATTTTGCATGATTGACAAGGGAGATCTCCCTGCAGAAAAAGTTTATGATGATGGTAGAGTTTTTGCTATTAAAGATATTAACCCTCAGGCCCCAGTCCACTTTCTTGTTATTCCTAAAAAACATTTTTCCACTATCTTGGAAATTGAAAAAGATGATCATGAACTCATAGGTTCCATTTATTCGGTGGCTAACGAGCTTGCTAAGAAAAATGGATTGGATAAAGCTGGATTCCGGGTAGTAGTTAATTGCGGAGTGGAAGCCGGGCAGTCTGTTTTCCATATCCATTATCACCTTTTGGGTGGGCGCTCTTTAAAATGGCCACCAGGTTAAATCTAATGATTACCAGTAGACAGCTTTATGAAAAATTAAAAAATATTCGAATGGGAAGTCCTTTTTGCGAGTTTACTGAGCAGAATTGTAAAAATCTCCTTCCAACGATTGAACGTATCGAAACACTGAAGAGAGAGAAAAACGCGATTATTCTAGCGCACAATTATGTTGCCCCTCAAATCCTATATAGTGTGGCAGACCACACTGGTGATTCTTATGGTTTAGCTCTAAAGGCACGTGAGTCTGAAGCTGATGTGATTGTTTTTCCTGCCGTACGCTTCATGGCTGAGACCGCAAAAATATTAAACCCAGATAAAATTGTTCTCGACCCAAATCCGAATGGAGGTTGCACTTTAGCAGATGGGATCACTGCTAATGATGTTAAAAGGTTGCGCACAGAGTTTCCTCACCATACTTTCGTTTGTTATATAAATACGACTGCCGAAGTAAAAGCATTATGTGATACCTGCGTAACTTCATCCAACGTATACAAGGTGATAGAGCTTATTAGTAATGATAAAATTTATTTTTTACCAGATCGATTGATGGGTGAAAATGTTAAGAATTACTTACAACACAATGGAATAGATAAGGATGTAGAACTGTATGATGGGACCTGCTATGTTCACGAAGAGTATCAACCTGAAAACGTGGATCAAGTAAGGGAAAATTATCCAGATGTAGAAATCCTAGTACATCCAGAATGCATGCCTGAAGTCGTTAATAAAGCTGACTATGTTGGATCAACAAGTGGAATGTTGAACCATGTACGCCAGTCTAAACACGAAAATTTCTTTTTACTGACAGAGTGTGGATTGACGGGTGTTCTTGAATCAGAGTTTCCTAATAAAAAATTTGTGGGTACCTGCACTACTTGCAGATACATGAAAGCAAACTCGCTCGATGATATCCTGAATGTGCTTGAACATCCTACTTTTTTGAATATCATTGAACTTGATTCTGAAGTCCAAAAACAAGCCCTGCATTGTGTAGAGAAAATGTTTTCCTATCTAGGGGACTGAGTTAAAACTTGGCTATCGGTATTGTTGGATAATTATTTTGGGCCAGTCATCTTTTCTGGCCGGACCTTCTCATCAAACTCTTCAGAGGTAAGTAATTTAAGAGCTACCGCGGCTTCTTTAAGCGTTGTATTTTCTTGGAAAGCTTTTTTAGCTACCTTAGCGGCATTATCATACCCAATGAATGGGTTTAATGCTGTGACTAGCATGAGCGAGTTTTTTAAGTGCTCGTCAATCTTGGGTTTGTTAGCTTTAATACCTACAACGCAGTGTTCGTTGAAAGAGCGGCATGAATCGCCAAGCAGTCTAATCGACTGAAGAAGGTTGTAAATCATCACTGGTTTAAATACATTAAGTTCAAAGTTACCAGATGAACCACCAACAGCTATGGTAGTGTCATTTCCAATAACCTGCGCTGCAACCATGGTCATAGCTTCAGACTGTGTGGGATTGACTTTGCCTGGCATAATCGAACTACCGGGCTCGTTTGCAGGTAGTATGAGTTCTCCTATGCTACACCGAGGTCCAGACCCAAGCCATCGTATATCATTGGCTATTTTCATTAGTGAGCAGGCAAGTGTTTTCATGACTCCACTGGCCTCTACGATCGCGTCATGCGCGGCAAGTGCTTCAAATTTATTAGGCGCTGTTATAAAATCTCTTTTGGTAAGTAAGGCAATTTTTTCAGCGACTTTTACTGCAAAATCACGGTGAGAATTTAAACCTGTTCCGACCGCTGTCCCACCAAGCGCAATTTGGCTAAGATTCGGGAGGCAACTATTCACCCTTTTGATTCCATTGGTCAGTTGTTGTAGATAGCCGCTGAATTCTTGTTCAAGAGTAAGAGGCGTCGCATCCATTAAATGAGTTCGACCGATTTTTATAATCTCTTTAAATTCCTCACATTTTTTTGATATTGAATTACGTAGACTAGTGAGCTCAGGCAATAAGTGATCATATATTTGCTCCACAGCAGCAATGTGCATTGCGGTTGGGAAAGTATCATTAGAAGATTGCCCCATGTTTACATGGTCATTGGGATGGATTGGTTCTTTGGAACCTAACTGCCCACCCGCTATTTCTATAGCCCGATTAGCAATAACCTCATTCGTATTCATATTAGACTGAGTTCCACTTCCCGTTTGCCACACACGTAGTGGAAAATGGTCATCGAGATGGCCATCGATGACTTCATTAGCAGATTTCACTATAAGATCTTTTTTGTCTTTTTGTAAAAGGCCTAGCTCTGAGTTAACAATTGCCGCTGCTTTTTTTAGAATACCCATACCTCTGATGATTTCTCGTGGCATAGTTTCTATTCCTATATCAAAATGAATGAGCGACCGGGCTGTTTGAGCGCCATAATAGCGGTCCGAGGGGACTTCAATTTCGCCCATGCTATCAGTTTCAATCCGCTTCATCATTTAAATATCCTCCGAGAAAATTTAAAGTTGAACATGTGTATTATAGAAAACTATAAAAAAATATCAGGTGATTCTAACACAAAGCCATAATTGCTAGTATCATGACTTTAAGAGGAAGGATCATTCTAAGTCTTCAACTAGAGAAATCCAATAACTTTGATTAAATTAAGAGTATTAGTTTCTAGTTATTATATTGTTGGATGCTGAATTAAGAAGAAAAATCAGGCATATTTTGATCAACATAGGATTTGAATTTTTTAATAATTCGCTGTTCGGTCTGGCGAACGGCTTCACGAGTAATATTGTGATCATTCCCAATCTCTTGAAGAGAACGAGGAGCGTCACTTAGTATTCGATCTGACAAAATATTTTGTTCTATAGGTTTAAGTCCTTTTTTAAAAGTACGAATTTCTTGTTTAAGCGACTTAAGAAACTGATTTCTTTCAGCGTCATCTTCTACTGATAAAGCAGTGTTATCAGTTAGACTCATCAAAGGAGTGGATTCTTCATTATCGTTTAGCGGAGTATCTACTGAAACATCAGCGGCCCCAAGACTAGTCTGAACATCGATTACATCAGCTTCCTCAACACCAAAGTGCTCGGCAAGAAGTTTAGTTGTCGGTTCAAAACCTTGGTTTTCGAGCTTTTCTTTTTCCTTACGTAAATTATAAAGCAATTTTCTTCGTGCATTGGTTGTGCCGACACGCACCATTCTCCAGTTGTCTAGCATATATTTCAACATATAAGATCTTATCCACCAGGTAGCATAAGAAGAAAGTCGAACACCACGGAAAGGGTCAAAGTTTTTCACGGCCTTTAAAAGCCCAACGTTTCCTTCTTGAATAAGGTCCATCATATTTTCCCATTGCCTACGAAAAGTCATAGCGACTCGCACTACAAGCATAAGGTGCGAGGTAGTTAGTCTATAAGCAGCATTAGAGTCGTTTGTTTCATGCAGTTGTATGGCAAGCTCCTGTTCTTCTTTTTCAGTTAAATATTCATACCTCCGGATTTCATTGAGGTATGCTGTCAACGGATCAATCCGAGCGACGCTAGTACCTTTAGCAACAGTTGGAAGTAAGGATGAATAATCCTTGCCTAATTTTTTTTGGTCAATTAATTCTGTTTCATCAGGGTCTACTAATTCTGCTTCAGTATTTTCTATGTCCTTATGTGTTGAATCATCATTCATAATTTAAATCAAAGTAATTAGGTGCAAATTACATGTCATCCTTGCTTGAATTTAATCTTATTAGAATCTACAATAAGTAAATGG
>CAJJDL010000171.1 GCA_905182935.1 uncultured Nitrospinaceae bacterium
CAATTTCGGATGAATGATAATGGTAAAATCGAATCTATGACAGGAGAAGTTTTAAAGGGCTATAAAATTACTAATGAGGTGCAGGCGACAACACTAAGTGACATAGATTTAGCGGGTGCGCAGTCCAAACCAGCGGCAAGCACCTATTTTAATTTAGGTACTCAACTGAATGCATCAGCGACTGCAGCAAGCACTTTTTCTTCACCGGTAACATATTACAACTCTATTGGCTCAACAAACACTCTTAATCTTACATTCACTAAATCTGCGAGTGGAAATACATGGACATTTGCTGCAAATAGTTCGAATGGTACAATTAGTGCCGGTGCATCAGGATCAGTAACTTTTGATACCACAGGTCAATTAAGTAAGGTAAATGGTGCGGATCCCGCTGATCATGAATTTACAATTGATTTTGATGCTGCGACTCCGACGGCAGCCAATATGACACTTAATTGGGATCTGGTAAATGCAGTGGGGACAACAAATGGAAAACTAACAGGATATTCATCGACCTCTAATAATAATGCGCTAGTTCAAGATGGATTTAAAACGGGTACCTTGCTTACACTGTCTGTAGATGAAAAGGGAATTATCAACGGATTATTTAGTAATGGCCAATCCGAAAAATTAAATAAAATTGCAATGGCAGATTTTTTATCTCCTTCTGGATTAAGCCGCGCAGGTAATAATCGGTTTGCAGAATCCGCAGAGTCGGGCGACCCAATTATTGGTTTCGCTCAAACCGGTGGAATGGGAACTATTTTAGGTCAATCACTAGAATTATCAAATGTAGATATAGCCGCAGCGTTTGTTACGATGATAAAAACACAACAAGCATATCAAGCAAGCGCACGACTTATTACAACGACGGATGACTTGTTGTCAGAGTCAGTAAACCTAGTACGTTAATCTACTGATAGAGTTGTTTAATTTTTATAGACCCGGACTTCGGTCCGGGTTTTTTTTTGGGTAAACCACTTTGAAGGTAGATTGCAATAGAGGATTTTGATACATTATTTTTAATGAACGAAGACCGTCATATTCAGGAAGTTAAATCCGCAACCACACTTCGCTTTAACGATCTCTGGAAACAAAACTTTCAAGCAAATCGAAACGCGATTCAAAAAAATCCGGGTATTGTTGCCCTGACTCAAAAGTTTAAAGAGATTCCATCTATCATAGTGGGCGCGGGTCCATCACTAGACAAGAATATAAATTTACTGATTCGGGCCCAGGAGCATTCCCTTATTCTTGCCAGTGATGCCGCATTAAAACCATTGCTATTGCAGGGAGTAACACCTTCAATAGTGGTAAGTTTGGATCCACAGGAAGAAATAGCTAAATTTTTTCAAGGTGTATCACATAGAGGTATGACCTTAGTTGCTCCGTCAATAATCCATCCACGTGTTTTAGACCTATGGGAAGGGGATGTAATTTTTTTTCATAAACACGCCCCTGATATACCAGCACTTGAAGAAATTGCAAACGAAATACCCAAGATAGGTCGTTTAACCCCTGGCGGAAGCGTACTATCGATTGCCTATGACTTGGCCTTTCAATCGGGAACTAATCCAATAATTTTTACAGGCCAAGATTTATCATATCCGAAAAAAAAGACCCACAGCCGCGATAGCGAAGATGAAAATATTGATTTAGATTCTACTGTAGAAAAGCAGAGAGAAAATATTGTTTACGAAATAGATATCAATGGATGCTCTATTCCGACATTAAAATCAATGTCAGTTTCAAAAAAATGGTTTGATTGGGCTTTTACAACCTGGAAGCGACCCGGTTTAACGGAGATCATAAATTGCAGTGAGGCAGGAATTTTGACTAAAAACTGTTCTCTAATGCCTTTGAGCGAGGCAATATATAAATATTGTAATAAAAAAATTAATGTTGGTTGGAAAATAAAAAAAATACTAAAATAATAAAGTTAGATTAATGACCTAGATTTTGGGCACACCTAAATCCCTGCCAATTTTTAAATACATCTGGTTTATCATTAAAGCGATAAGTTGTTCGCATATAATAAGCTTTGTAATACCAGTTGCCACCCCGTAAAACCTTACTTGTTCCCGACTCGGGTCCTTTTGGGTTTGAGGAAGGTGATACCTCGTAATAACTATCCTGATACCAATCATTAACCCACTCCCAGACATTGCCTGCCATATGATGAGCACCGTAAGGCGATCGACCCTTAGGCATTGAATCAACACTTTCAAGAGCTTTAAATCCTAAGATATTAAATTTTCTTCGAAATGTTGCTCTGTTATTTGAAGGAAACTCATCACCCCATGGGAATAATCTAGCACCGGTACCTCGAGCTGCTTTTTCCCATTCGGCCTCAGTTGGTAAACGTTTATTAACCGAACGACAATAAGCATTAGCGCCGTACCATGAAATACGATTGGCAGGATAATTATTTAACCCTAATCGTGGGCGGAATAAATTATCAATCTTTTCGATAGTGACACCCGAGCCAGTTTCAAAATAAAGAGGTGCTTTATTTTTATGAAGATTTAAAAACTTAGAAAATTTGGAGGCATTTACCTCATAGCGGTCAATGTAATACGACTTTAAAAAAATTTTGTGAACAGGCTCCTCATCGGTATCTCCCCACTCTTCTATGTTATCGATATTAAAACCCATTATAAATAAACCTTCGGGGACTAAAACCATCTCGTCATTAATTTTAGAAACATATGAAAGACACCCACTGACAGTAATAGTTAATAAAAATAAAATAAAATATCTATAGAAAGATATAAACTTGGTATAAAAAATAAATTGTATAAAAAAAAATTTATATTTCATGATATTTAGGCAGGAGAAAAGTGGGTTTTTAGGTAGGGAGATCAACAAAAAAATTACATATGTGAACCATCACAGAAAGGTTTATTTTGACTTTTAAAGCACCTACACAGCATATAGGTTTTATCTTCATCTAGTTCGATAATTTTAGGTCCATTACCACCAACTGTATGATGTGTGGCATCACAATGCGGCCAGTGTGCTGACTGCATACAGGTACAATAAGCTAATTGTTTTGCTCCAGTGAGTTTAGTGGGCCCGGAAATTTCAGTCATAAGAAAATTATCTTTGAGTAGGTTGGCTTAGATCTTACAATTGATAAATTTTCGTGAGTGGGAAAATAATTTTACTACTGAAGTCTTATAATTTTTAAATTTAATAAATCAGTCGGGTGTTGAGTAAAAATTTATTAACAATACTATTTTCAATATCATTGGGTACTGGGACGCTATTA
>CAJJDL010000172.1 GCA_905182935.1 uncultured Nitrospinaceae bacterium
GTCGTAAAAGTTTTTCCATTGTTTTCCCCAAAAGAACATAAGCGGCTGAGTAATCTTTATATGCTTTTACAACGGTTTGAAGTGGGGGCAGGGCTTCTTCATAGCGTTTCAGATCGTGGTAAACAGACCCTAAGCCAAAATTTGCTACTTGATCTATGGGGTCTATTTCCAGTACTTGCTTGAACATTGAAATTTTTTCTTCCCTTTCCGCTAAATTTTTTTTCTCTAAATTTTCGGTTTTCTTTTTAGCCATATTGTCTGATATTGCTTTATCAAACTGAATAGCAGTTGCCTCGCCTTTTTCACGCTCAGCATCCTCGATTCGTCCCTGCTGCATGTAATATACGGAAAGATTAGAATGTGCCATAATTTCTTCTGGATTGATTTCTACTAGGCGTTTCATCAGAGAAATTGCTTCGTCTAATTTGTTTTGCTTAGATAAAAATACTCCTAATGCTTCATATGCGGTAGCATTTTTAGGATCTAGCTCAATAGCTTCTCTTAGTAAAGTAACTGGTTGATCGAGATCATCTTGCTCCTGATAAAGCTTAAGAGCTTTGTCTTGTAGTAGTTTTGAGTGATCTTTACGGGATTGGGGTTGATAAAAAGGGAGAAGGCAAGTTCTTACTTTACAAGGTATGTTACCTATTGTTACATCCAAATCAATATCTGGGCTTCTATGGTCTTTTTGGATATAAGCCAACGCGATATTTTTTTGAAGGGAATAGGAAAATATAGAGCTTTTAATTACTCCAAGCTTTTTAGAGTCTAGTTTAATTTCTCCATCGATTAATGGAAGATCAGTACCTTTAAGAATCAATCCCATGAGAGAAAAATTGGGTGCACCATATGTTTTAATGCGAGCAATAACTTCCTGCCCAATATAGCAACCTTTATTATAGCTAACCGATGTATGTTCAAGACCCGTCTCAGGAAGAATATTCTTATTATTGATATCCTTTCCGTAACGTGGAAGACCGGACTCAATACGAAATACTTCTCGCGCATGAGAATCAACCTGGACTAATAAATTCTGTTGCTCGATTTCTAGTAGTTTGCACGTTATGATTTCTTTTGATGTGGTTTGGAATGCCAGTACACACCCTTCCTCTCCTGTCAGGGATTTAGCGATTGCCAGAGCAGGTTTTTCTTCATATTCAAACTCAAAGATATCGTTGGGTTTTCCCGGGATAGGTGCACGGCTTTTCGTAAAATTTTCTATGACTTCTAAGCTTCGAGGGCCCTGTACGGCTAGAAGAAACTGATCAGAGGAACTGAGGGTGACATCCTCGCGAAACAGAAAATTATTTAGATGGTTTAGTAAATTTTCTTTTTGTAGAGTCTCAACCAGTATAACTGCCGAATCTTCTCCTGTGCGATGAAGGGAGAATGTGGAGATGACCTTAGCTTTTCGGTCAACAATAGCATTATTTTGGCCTTGACCGAGTTTTAATTGTTTTACGTCGTTAGTTGTTTGAGTCTGAAGATAGCTAAAGAGGTCTGAACCCTTAGCTAAAATAAGACACAAGTCATCGAGAAAAAAATAGCCAGCTTTTTCTCGTAGATAGCGATGGTTTTCCTGAGAGATGAGAGTAGTTTTCAAGTAACAATTTAAAAAGAAGTATCGATTATCAGGTGATGGAGAATGACTCACCGCAACCGCAAGTAGAGGTTGCATTCGGGTTTACAAAAACAAATCCTTTCCCATCAAGCCCACCTTTGTAGTCCAACATCATTCCTTTTAAATATATAAGGCTCTTTGCGTCCATGAAAACTTTGAAGCCTTCATGTTCAATCACCGTATCCCCCTTTTCTGTTGAGGTAAATGTAAGGTCGTATGATAAACCAGAACATCCACCACCTTTTACACCTAAACGTAGGCCTATCTCTGGATTATTTTCTGCCACGATCAACTTTCTCACTTCATCTTTGGCAATCATTGAAACTTGGATAAACTCTTGAGTAACTGCCATTCATTCCTCCATGGGAAAATACTATATATAAAGGGTGCGACATCATGTAAGATGATTTATGCACCATTTAAGTTTCTTTTATTATACTAAAAGTTAAGGGGAATTTATAGCTATTACTTTAAATATTATTGGCAGTATTTTCTTAAAGCCACTAAAATTGATAGTTGGTTGGGCTATAGCTATTGATTGACTTAAAGATCAATGCTTATAAGCTAAAATATCTAAAACTTTTTATAGGGCGTAGTGTCAAATAAACTGAAACAGATTCAATAGTTCACCATCTAATTAGGAGTTATAACGTTCTATGATTAGTATTCCAGATTTAGCAGCTTTGGTAAAGGAGTCGATTCCTGACGCCGAAGTTGAAATACTTGATAAGACAGGGATGAAGGACCACTTTATAATTCATGTGACATCTGCGACATTCGAGCCTATGGATCTAATGGCAAGACACCGGGCGGTTCAGGCAGTATTGAATCCAGCGATGCAGGATGGTAGAGTCCATGCCGCAGAAATAAAAACTGCGGTACCTGCTTAGAAAAAATAAATTTTTATTTTTTTTGAAAATATTAATCTTTATTCTTAAATAGGAGTTTTAAAAAATGTCTTCGATCGATGATGTAATCAAAGAAGAAATAGCTAATAACAAGATTTTGATTTACGGTAAAGGTACTAAATCTGCGCCACAATGTGGGTTCACCGCAGAAACGGTTCAGTTTTTCAATAAATATGGGCATCCGTTTGAAGTAATAAATTGTTTGGAAGATATGAATAAACGAGAAGCTTTGAGTAAAATGACAAATTGGCCAACATTACCCAAGGTTTTTATTGATGGCAAGTTTTATGGAGATACCGATATTCTTGATGAAATGGAAGCCAAAGGTGAAGTAGAACCATTATTGAAAATAGCCTTTGGTGAGTAGTAATTGTTAACTTTTGATTTGAGGTGTTCATGTCAGCTTTAGAGGTGGGTGATCGTGCGCCCGGATTTGATTTGCCGGCCGTTTATGGGTATAAAGCGGGTGAGACCAGCCCTTCCGCAGAGGAAAAGGTTATGGTCAAGCTCAAAGATTTTCAGGATAAAAAATGGGTAGCATTGTGTTTTTATGCTGTTGATAGTAGCCCTGAAGATACTAGATTAATGGTCACTTTTAACGAGTGGAATAGAAAGTTCAAAACTCGTGAAGTCGAATTAATGGGTTGTAGTTGGAATGGAGTAAATGCACATCAGCAGTTCATAGAAGTTTACCAAATGGGTTTTACTTTGCTCGCTGATGAATATAAAAAAGTTACTGATTTATACGGGGTAATTAAAGAAGAAGATGACCTTGGACAAATGGTTAAAGTAATTGAACGTTCGACATTTTTAATTGATAAAACGGGAATGATTCGAGCGGTGTGGAGAAATATAGAAGATTTTAGAGAGCATCCTAGAGAAGTATGGGATGTTATTCAAAAAGAAAAAAAATAAAATCTAAGTAACTATTTACTAATTAAAGGGGCTCGCTAGAGTCCCTTTTCTTGTTTGTGAAGTTTGTTTTTAAGCTATCTTTAAAATTTTCACAAATTGTATTTCTAATGACCTGCAGAATTTTATCTCCTTTTTTTGCATTCTTCGTATCAAGAGTTACGTGTGGCGATATAATGATTTGGATTGGTCCAGGATGGATTATCATACTACCTTTACGGATGATGCTCCTTGTACCAATAATTGTGATTGGTACCATCGGTATGGCCGCACGTTGAGCTAAGAGTTGACTTCCTTTTTTAAAGTCACCGATACTTCCATCTTCAGATCGGGTTCCTTCGGGGAAAACAACAATAGAACTTCCCATGTTGATCGCTTCGAGAGTCTTCAGAAAAGCCTGATATGATTGTTTTCTGTCGTTTCTTTCGACAGAGATATATCTAGATGCACTCATCGCCCAACCCATAAATGGAATCCGAAATAAAATTGCCTTTGAAACCCACCGAAGTTGGACATTTAAATAACCTGCTAATGCAAAAATATCATAGTATCCTTGGTGGTTCGCTATAAAAATTTGAGGCTGGTTAGTCAAAATATTTTCAGTTCCAGTGATTTTAACTCGAATGCCATTCCACTGGCATATTAATCTACTCCATAAACTGGCCACTCTGTGAGACTGATTCCCACTAGTATCAAAAACCCGGAGAATTACTGATAGAGAACCAAGGACAATGGATAAGATAGTCACAACGACCCAGAAGCGTATAGTGTGATAAATGGAGAAGATGAATTTATAAATATTTTTATCCCAGTCTGAGTATATTTGATAATAAAAAATGAATAAACTAGTTGTTAATGTTTTATCCTTAATTCTCTAAACAGAGAGGCTGTGGTATTTTTTTTATTTTAAAATATTTCAATAAAAAATTTTAACATAACCAATTTTTTAAACCTAACCAATTGATTTATTTAGAGAGAGGTTCTTTAATTGAACAGTCTGTTACAATAGATAAATTAATTTTTATAAAAGGCTGAGAGAGGGGTGAAATACCTTAAGTAAGAAAAGTCTCTTTAATTGCTTGCAAATTTATGAAAATAATATCTATTGAGGGCATACTTGGAAAGTGAATATTCCTTCTAAAGGCGGTTATGCTGTCTAGTGATAAGTATAGTTTGTTTATCTAAAATAAAAATTATTTAACTATATCGTAAAGGAGAAATAGGTGGCTGAAGAAAGTCCATTATTTTTTAAACAGTTATTATCAGGAGTAGATATTGCTAAATCAGATTCTTCCGCTCATCAAATGGCAAATTTTATTTATTTAATTGGGGATAAAAATACCCGTGAGTGTGTGATTGTTGATCCAGCATGGGATATTGATGGAATACTTGAAGTGATTGAAGCCGAAGAAATGAAACTAAAAGGCTCATTGGTAACTCATTACCACCCGGATCATGTTGGAGGTAGTATTTTTGGTATGAATATTAAAGGACTTGCTGAATTAATGGCGAAAAGCCCTTCACCTGTTTATGTAAATAAACATGAAGCTGACGGGTTAAAGCAAGTGACGGGCCTTTCGGATTCAGATCTGCGTTTGACTGATAGTGAAGAGAAACTTACTATAGGTGCAATAGACATTACTTTCATGCACACACCGGGTCATACTCCAGGGTCCCAGTGTTTTCGGGTAGAGGATTACCTTGTCGCCGGGGATACTTTGTTTTTGCAAGGTTGTGGTCGTGTTGATTTGCCTGGTGGTGATAGCGAGGTTATGTATGATACGCTAACTCGCCGATTAGCCAAGATTCAGAATGAAGTGGTGCTTTACCCTGGTCATAATTACGGAGGTAAGCCATTTGCGCCGATGGGTGATGTTCGAGAAACGAATTCATACTTACAGATCAAGAATTTAGAAGATTGGTTGTCTGTTATGGGTGGTTAATGAAGTACTTTGATTTATCATATTTTTTAATCATAGTTATTTGTAATGATAAATTATTTAACTTTATACGATTATTAGGGAAATTATGGTCGACGGGAAAATAGATATTTCTAAAGTATTATTTTATTTTATTTTATTTTCCCTTGCATTTCTTATTTTTGAATCTTTTTCTTTAATTTTCGCAGTTAGTGTTGCTTTATTTGCCCTATATTATTTTACTTCAAAAAGATCGTCTTCCAATTAACATATTTCATAAAAGAGAAATTTAAATTTGATGTCAAATGTAATTAGTGGTCAGTTGAGTAAGATGACTCATAAGGCAGGTATACCCATTCAGTATTTTTTGAACCTGAGCGAAGAATCATATCCTTTGACATCTAAAGTTGGTCAAATTGTAACTGTCAAACATACAGGTAAAATTACGTGCGTTGAATGTGGCCGAGTAATTAAGAAAACTTATAGCGATGGGTATTGTTTTCCATGCACACGAGATTTGCCAGAAAATGATATTTGTTCGGTGCGTCCAGAAAAATGCCAGCATGATAAAGGCAATGAAACTGATCGAGAATTTTATGAAAAGTACTGTAATATAGACCATTATGTTTACCTATCACAGACATCCGGAGTAAAAGTAGGTATTACTAGGCACTATAATATTCCTAGTCGCTGGATTGATCAGGGCGCAGTGAAAGCTTTAATCATTGCCAAGGTTCCTCGTAGGATTTTATCCGGCCATATTGAGATAGTCTTAGCTAAAGAGATTTCTGATAAAACCAACTGGAGAAAAATGCTCTTGGGGCAAGTTGATGAGGTCGACTTTTCTTTTATGAGACGTGAAATGATTGAGTGTATTCCCCATGACCTAAAGAAATATGCATTGTATGAGGAAGAAGTTCAGTCGTTTATTTATCCGGTTGAGGCTGTTCCGGAGAAAATATCAAGCCATAACCTGGATAAGGAAAGTGAATTTAGTGAAAAACTTACAGGCATCAAAGGTCAGTATCTAATTTTTAAAAACCGAGTAATCAATATGAGAAAGTACTCTGGTTATCACATTGAATTCACCTTTGATTAATGGAGAGCCAGAATAGATTAATTTTAAAATTAAGCTGCCTGTTTTATCATTTCTCCTTCGAAACGATAGCCATCTGAAGCATTACTTAATGCGGGTTTCAGTTTGGCTATCTTAATATTTTTAGCTAAACCAAGTTTCTTGAGTGTCAAAATAGCCATCCAGGTCATATCTATTTCCATGGGCCGTAGGCCATGTTTAGCTGACTTTGGAAAGGCATGGTGATTATTATGCCATCCTTCGCCGTAAGCAAGAATGGCTACCCACCAGCAGTTAGTAGATAGGTCATTTTCTAGTTTAAAGTTTTTATAACCAAAGGCATGTGCCGCACTATTAACAAACCACGTACCATGATAAACCACCACCAAGCGTAAAAAAATTCCCCATACTACCCATGGTAATCCACCGATAGCTAAGAAAATAAAACCTAGTACAAATTGATTTTTAATATAATGTTTGTCAAGAAATTGGTAGAACTTATCCTCTGAAAAATCTTTTGTGTAGTTTTGAATGTTTTTTTTGTCGTCAAACTCAGGGTGCTCGTAAAGCATCCATCCTAGATGTGGCCACCACAGGCCATCTTTTGCACTATGAGGATCTCGCTCCGTATCAGATCCCGCATGGTGCATACGATGGTGTGCTACCCACTTGATAGGTCCATTTTGGCATGCTAGTGATCCTGCAAATACAATTATGTTCGCTAACCACTTAGGAAGATCCAACCCTCTGTGCGTAAGATACCTGTGATAACCAAAACAAATACCAATGGAAGCCGTCAGCCAGTGCATGAAAAGGAATAGAATCACAGCACTCCATGAAAATGCGAATGGGAATAAGGCTAATATAGCTCCTATGTGTAGGAAGATAAAAAAACCGATAATATCTTTGTTTAAGGTTAGCTTAGGTTTTACACTTTTCAGGGTTGGCATATTTAATTTTTCAATTAGTTAGTAAACTATTTAATTTCTTTTAACATGTGACTATACTAACCCTGAAGGTAGAAATAGTATGTAAAACTTATGTAATATTTATTGAGTAGGTAGTTTTACAAAATGATACAAATCTTTTGACCTTACGAATTCTAATATGAATCGGTTGCGAGCATTATTCCACCCAATTTTTGTATTTATAGGCATACAGGTTGCCTGGATTGGCTTGATGGCTGTTTGGATATACTGGTATGTTAAAAATAGCCAAAACCTGAATGAACTTGCCAAAAGGCTTCCTCCTGAATTACTAGAATCAGATTTTAATTGGATTTCCCTCTTAGAGGGAGGGGTGTTGATGTTGGTGATTCTTGCTGGGGTTTATGTAATATTTGTTTATTGGAATAAACAAGCTAGATTAAATCAGCT
>CAJJDL010000173.1 GCA_905182935.1 uncultured Nitrospinaceae bacterium
CACCCCCACCATTTTATTTTTGCCTGTCTAATTTGTTTTGGTTTCCAGTCGTTATATGATTTCATTACATATAATAATATTTTTCTTGAATAAATAAGAAAAGACTTATTTTTAAAGTATTTACTAACTCAATAGTTAGATCCTCAGGGTTTACTCTGCTTCATATATGAATCTTCTTATAATACTTAAATTCAATGGAAGTCCAGCTCTTATTGGTTGGTTTGGTTCGTTACCTTTTTAAATTGCTACGATACATGAAAAGTGGAACTACAGGAGTTACTATTGGATACCATTAGCCTTCTCCCACTAATTATGAGGAAGTTTTACTGCTTATAGCAATGGCGAATGTGTAAAGTTTATTAGCATTTTGGGGTTATGAGTGTTTGGAGAGTTATCAATGGTTTTGCGTTGGGGTTTACTGTTCTATATTGTAAAGTTAAAATTCTGACTTGTGTAATTAATTCTAATGGAACTAGTTGCGTGAAGAACTGAATATTTAAATAAAATAAGACAGACAAACCCAGCAGCGTTGGAAGAAAGTCAAAAAAAATGAAAAAGAATTCAGATGAACCCAAGGATTTCAAAACATTAAGTCAATTAGGGCAAGCTTATCAAGCTAAGCACCAATTTCAAAAAGCACTAGCTTGCTATAAACAGGCTTATGCAACTATAAAGAATCAAGCTAGCCCTGATGATTTAATTGTTGCATTGGTTAATATGGGTGCCATTTATTGGGAGATGTCGCAGTTGAGAAAAGCCACGGATCTTTTTCATGACTCTTTACTCATTGTTGAGAGAATTGGAGATGACGTTGGTCGGAGAATGTTGTATTCCATTATTGGAATATCTAGCTGGAGGAAGGGGGAATTTGTTAAGGCTATTGAATGGTTTGAGGCGGCTTTGAAGGTCTCAACTGAAGCTAAAGTCGAATATGAACGATCTCAAATAATTTCGCCCTGGAAATATGAAATTTTGCTGGTTGTGATGGAAAGAGGGATTGTAACATTAAAAAACAGAATTCAAATCGCTCAAAATCAACACGACGCAGTACGAATTCTCCTTCCCAGTTTTTCTATGGTTCCATTAATGCTTTTCACTGGGCGAAAAGGAGCAATCCCCATTCTCTTGAAAGAACTAGTTCCTCTTGCGAAAGAACTAAAAAATAATAAAATTTTAAATACAATTACAGCCTTAGAAAAAATTATTAGAATTTAATTCAAAGAGTTAGACAACCTTGCAATCAAGTCTTCCTTTGTGAATAACCTTTTAGCTACAATTCCGAAGACCTTGTTATCCAATAGGGGAATAGTCGTCGTGCCTAGTGAAACCGGGTAATGTCGTACTGTCTCGCACAAAATCCGCACAAGCATTAAAATTAATTAGAGATTAAGATTTCCAGTTGAAGTTTTCCATTATATTTCTGGCAATAGGGTTTTGAAATTTTCTAGGGCTCGAGACAAGCCAAAAATCTTCCGTAACCTTTTGAAGTGTCCCAAGTTTAAATAGCTTTTTTTCCTTTACAAGATCCGCTCCGGCAAATTCTGGCAAAGGAACCAAACCCATTCCCTGGATTCCAAGCAACTTCTGAATACTGGTATCTTGAGTTTCAATAATGGTATCCACATTTATACTATTAGTTTTAAAAAAGTGGTTCAGGTCGTGGCGAAATTTACTATGCAGGGATGGCATTATTAAGGGTTCGCCTTGCAGTGAAAATGGAAAGTTACGTTTCAACGGTTGAAATTTTTTGGCTCCATAAATCGCGACAGAATGTTTTGCTAAAAACCTGGAGAAAAATTGTTTTTTGTCTCCTATAGATGGAGGAAAATTTGAAACTACCAAATCTACACGGTGAGCCTGGAGCTCCCGAAAGAGATATTCTTCTTCGCCCTCCAAAATGGAAATTATACAGGGGCCCGCTTTTTGAGCAGAAATAATCAATGACTGCACAAGGTGTTTTGGAACGCTGTCGAGGACTCCGAATTGGACATGAACTCTTTTAGAAAATGTACCATCTTTTACCACCTCCAAAAGTTCGTTTCCCAAGGCGAATATTTGGCTAGCATAATCAAAAACGACTTTCCCTACCTCTGTAAGAACCAGCGATCTATTTTTTCGGTCAAACAGACTTTGCTCCAAGGATTCTTCCAGAGTTTTTATCAAAGTACTGATGGTGGGTTGTCCAACCCCAAGTTTCTTTGAAGCTTTATTGATGCTTCCTTCTTTTGCCGTAACCCAAAAATAAAACAAATGATGGTAGTTCAGCCAGTCCATAATTTGATCTCTTTATAGTTTTATTAAATCAATGTATTTGTAATAAATTATCGATTATTAATAGTTCTATTTTTAGAATACTGTTTATTTGTGAGTTTTAAAATATAAAACTTAAAGGCGAGATTTTTTAATGTAAGATCTTGAACGGTAGGGCTGGTCTCTCTATACGATCTCTGCTAAGCCTCTTTTCGGCCTATGGAGAATTTAAGGAACAAATTAAGTTTTGCAGAGATAGCCCTAAATTTATTGATCCGAGGAGATGGAGGGCACCTTTTACAATTTTGAAACAAGAAAGTTTAGTGTTGTCGATCGTGTTAGCTAATTAGAAATTTCAAACATTGAAATGAATTTTAAAATTGCTTAATTAATATAAAAACAACCTCTATCACAGATATAAATCTAAGCTTTTACAGATAGTGGCAGAATCACCGGTAATTTTATTCTGGATTGTGGCCGTATTGGCGAGTGCTCTTATTTGACTTTTGCTACTTTTATTTGGAAGGTTTCATCTGTTACTATAGGTCTGAGTTTTTGAGGAATGAGTACTTTAAACCAGATATTGAAAAAAATATAGATCATGACCATCCCGATTCTTATTCTCTTCTTTCCTCTTTTGGCTGGTATTCTCATTGCAGTCTTTGGAAAGTGCATGCCATCTCACGTTGTCCGGGTTGGTGTCATTGCAACGGTAACCTCGTTTTTCCTTTCTGCCTGGACTCTATATTATATAAGCACAGAAGGCCCAATTCATGTAATGCTTTGGCCGTTAAACCCTGAAGACACCTCCCTTTTAAAAGTAGGAATGTTGATCGATCGGCTCACGGCCATCATGATGGTGTTGATCACAAGTGTCAGCACGGTCATTCATGTATATTCGATTCGATACTTAGAGGGCGATTCTGGTTATGCTCGATTTTTTGCGCTGTTGAGCTTTATGACTTTCGTGATTCTTTCTCTCGTTTCCAGCCCGAACTTGTTCATGCTGTTTGTGTTTTGGCAATTATTAAGTTGGGCACTTTATCTAATTCTCGCATTTAACTTTTCTAACCGTCCAGCCTGCCAGAATGCATTTAAAACTTTTTTCGTCCATCGGGTTGGGGATGTAAGTTTTCTTTGCGGAATCTTTCTGGCCTATAAATATTTCGGGACTCTGGAATTTGCTGAACTTTTTAAAGCAGCGGCAGAACAGCCTCAAGTGATTTCGTTGTTTTCTGGAATGTTTGATATCAGTGCTGTCACCGCGATCGCGTTATTAATTTTTGTTGGTGCGATGGCCAAGTCTTCTCAATTTCCTTTACACGTGTGGTTACCTGACACGATGGATTCGCCCACCCCCGTGTCGGCCCTTATGCACGCAGGAATAGTTAATGCGGGTGGATTTTTATTGAATCGATTGGCTCCCTTTTATACGCTTTCGCCAAATACTCTTCATGTCATTTTTGTGATCGGTGTTTTGACGGTTCTAATGGGAGCCTCCATGATGCTCGCGCAAAATGACATAAAGAAAACTTTGGGATTTTCCACAATGGGGCAAATGGGTTACATGATTATGGAGTGTGGGCTCGGAGCTTTTGCGCTCGCTATCTTTCATTTGATCGCGCACGGTTTTTTTAAAGCCTCATTATTCTTGGGGGCAGGACAAGGAATTCATGCATCAAGGGAAGAACCAAAGTTTCCGGGATCGTCGGAACATGAATCCCAAAAGTCTTCCAACACATTAACCTTTGTAACAGGCCTGATTCTCACATTAGTTATGCCGCTAGTTATTCTTATGGTTGCGCATGGCATGTTGGATATTCCCCTACAAGATGCACATGGAGCTGTTATTTTGCTCTTTTTTGCCTGGGTAACGGCTTCTCAGGTCATGTTTAGTTTGTACCGACTTCATGCGGTAGCCTCTTGGAAGGTCGCCGGTGCGATGATTTTCTCCTTGTTTTTAATCGGCTTTGTCTATCTATGGGCCGCTGAGATTTTTACACATTTTCTTTATCCTGAGCCAGGTGTATCTGATGGCTTCTTCGTGGCTGCAGCACTCAACCCACGCGTTTTTGATATGCTTATTTTGTTGTCTACCATGCTTATTATCATCAGTTGGATCAGCGTTTATAAACAGTCTAAAGGAAAAAAAATATTTATCACCAATTGGGTAAGTTTATTTAGAAAACAACTCTATATTCTTTTGATCAACCGATTCTATGTGGATCTCGTTTACGTGAGATGGAGTAACAATCTATTACGTCTGGCTCAAAAAGTAGCGCATCGTTTTTGAAATATGACTGATAATAATTATGAATTTTGATAATACTTTTTCAGTAATTCTTGCTATTACCCCACTCGCTTTGGGAATAGTGTGGAAGTTCTCCAATGGTTCGTCTAATACCCTTAAGTCTATAGGGCTAACTGTTATTGGGGCTCTTGCTGGAGGGTTGGTTTATATGCGGTCTGCATTTGAGATAGAACCGTCCATCCTATTTTTAGCAAGCGCTGTTCTTCTTTCAGGTTTTTGTGTCATTCTCTGTCAAGAGGATAAGCAACAAACCTCCGCTATCTATGCCTCAATCATGATTATTCTTGGGCTAGGATTGGGGATATTGCTGAATCAGGCAATTGTAAGCAGAATATTTCTCGGTGGTCTATTAGGTTACATAGCAATCTCTCAAAATCGCGAACAACAAAACTCCTTTCGCACAAAAATAATTTTTCTCCATATTACCCTTGCGATAATCTTCTCTTTGGGCTCCGTCTTCATGAGTAATACTTTGCAAATATTTGCTAGCCTGTTCTTGGCTGTGACTTTCTTGCCTCTGGCTCCTTTTCATCTCCCATTCCTGGGGACGATTAAAGGCGCAAAAGTGACTCTTGCAAGTTTTTGGATTGTGGTTTGGCTGATCATCGGGCTTTCTGAATTAAACAAGCTTTACTCTTCGCTTTCAACAGAGATGCTTTTCACGTTAAACCTGTTGGCCTTGGTAAGTGCGCTCTATGCCTCATTAGCGGCACTGGGACAAAAATTTAATAGATTGTTCATTGCTTCTGCCACTGTGGCTCATGTCGCACTTATTTGGGGCCTTCTTCAGGTGTTCCCGAGTTTTCCAAAATGGGGAATTCCCTTTGGTATAACCTTGGGATTTGTGATGGGCGGAATCTCCCTTGCCTTTTCGTTTATTCGACAGCGTTATGGATGGAAAACCCTTGGAAAGCTTCCGGGTCTAGCGTCACCCATGCCTAGATTTGGAGTTGTGTTGGTTCTACTTGTAAGTTTCGCGCTGTTTCTCCCATTGTTTCCAGTATTTTCAGGGCTATTGGTCATGCCAACCATTGCCATTCATGATGTTGAAATCGTCTTGATTTCATTCCTGTTTCTTGTGGTTTGGTTGGGAGGAAGCTGGTATTTTTTACAAATGCTCCATCAAACTGCCTTTGGAGAGGCGCGTTCTGATGTTCCTTATTTTGATTTACGATTAACAGAATTTGTTGCAGTATCGGCATTACTATTAGGCGCTGGTTATAGTGGATTTATTTATTAATGCGCTAATTTTTTTCAATCTTTAATGAGGAGAACGAGCCCAAACGATGAATACGCTCGACGATAAAAAAAGGGTTACACCAAGTGAGTCACAGCGGATAGAACTACGTTCGCTTGTGAACCTGTCGTGTGAGTCGATATCGCATTTCTGGCCGATGAAAACGTTTATCCACCACAATCCGCTTCATGGGTTGGAACATTTAACGTTTGAAAAAGCTATAAAAGAGGGACAACGGTTTTTGAAAGGTCGTGGTTATCTCTCCAGTAGCGAAAACCGTAAATACTTTCAGCAAGGTCGAATATCTGAAGACGCCATTAAAGAAGCCCTAAAGAATGTATCGCAGAATGCGACTATCTCCATAAGTGATCGAGAAATTTCCCACCTGGAGGTCTTGAGATCGATCCTCATTCACGGTGCTGGAAAAGTTGCAACGGATGTATGTTCCGCAATTCTACAACCCTCCCTCAATCAACCCGAAATAAGAAACCTATTTAAAAACATTCAAGATCTATCAAAAAAGAAAGCACCAGAGGATTTTTTGAAGGGACATGCGATTAGGGAGAAGAAAGATCTGGCAACTCAATACACGCTTGCAGAATGGTGCGACCAAACTCTTGGAACAAATGTGCAGGACCAAGTTAACGGAGAAATCATTAAATGGGTAAGCGGTTTTCTCGATGAAGGACATGCGCCTTGGGGCATGCCCGAGAGAAAGAAAACTTTTTATAAGGCGTGGAAGGAATTAGCTTTAGACGATGCATCCGGTTCCATATTGGGTATTCAAGATTGGAAAAGCAAAATACTTGATTTGCCGGATCGACCTGAAGATGCAGTACTTGAAAGTTTATCCCTGTTAGCCATTCCCAAGAATTTATGGGATGGTTATTTTTCTTTGCAGTTGGCCCAATTATCTGGATGGACGGGGTTCATTAAATGGCGTTCGGAACAAACGGATTATGCGTGGCAAAATGCTTTCCCTATCGACCTTATCAAGTATATGGCCATCCGTCTTTTTTATGAACGTGAATTAGTGATGCTGGCATGCCAGGAAAAATTGGCGATTCCTGGCACTTATGTTTCGATCAACGAATACTTAAATAATCATCCGACTGGATATGGTCTCTTTAGAGAATTCCGATCACGAGTGTTGCCAGATGAGGTGGTTGATTATTTGGACATGTCCCTGTTCACTCAGGATCCTCTGAATATAAAAGACCTTGATCAATGCGATTCAAGATTGATTTCAACATGGGAACAAACCATAGAAAAACAAGAGGCCGAAAGCCAAACTTTAATGGTAATGGAACTTGCCCAATCCTTAAATGTTTCTATACAAGATGTAGTGAAGTGTACTCCCGATACATTAAACTCCTTGCTGGATTGGATTGAACAGTTTCCGGAATCACACCACGGACCTATTTGGTTGGAGGCTCTTGAATCCAGCTACATCAAAGATTTTGCCAAAAAGATATCACCCAATCTTGAGAAATTGCGCAAGAGTGATGAGATGGAAGAGGAACCTCTTGAATCTCGCCCACTGTCTCAGTCAATTTTTTGCATCGATGTTCGTTCAGAATGCTTTAGAAGGCAACTTGAAGAAATTGGAGGAAATGAAACGTTTGGGTTCGCTGGTTTTTTTGGTGTCCCCATATGTTATCAAGGATTTTCGAGTGAACAACAAACAGACCAATTCCCCGTCCTTTTAAAACCCAAACATGTCGTAAAGGAAATTCCTCGGGCCTCTCAAGGTAAGGCGGCGGAAAAATTTTTAGAGGGACAGCAAATTGCTAAGACGGGCCATACCCTGTTACATGATTTGAAAGAAAACGTAGTCACCCCTTATGTCATGGTCGAAGCTATTGGTTGGTTCTTTGGGTTTAAGCTGTTCGGCCAAACCTTGAAGCCAAAATGGTTCAAAAAAGTAATGTCTTGGATTAAAGATAGTTTAGCGATTCCTATAAGGACAACACTCACTGTGGGTAAAATCGAGCGAGAAGAAGCTTATGAGATGGTTGCAGCCAAACACCGAGCTGCTATTTATCGTTTATTTACTGAAAAATACGATCGACAGGGTGGTACTGTTCCTCATGATCAGGTAGAGCACTTACGAAAGCTTGCGCTGAACCAAATTCCATCTGATAGCAATGAGAATGAGGAACTTTTTCGTTTGCTGAAATGGAACGCATCTGACTTGGAGCAATTTATTTTAGCGCTCAGAAAAGACTTTAACCTTCATGAAAGAGATTTAGATTATAAGATACAAAAGATCACACAGACAGGGTTTACTGTATCCGAACAGGTTAACTATGTAGAAACAGCTCTAAAGCTTTTAGGGTTCACGAAAACGTTTGCCCGGCTCGTTTTATTATGTGGGCATGGCAGTACTTCGGATAACAATCCTTACGAATCGGCTTTGGATTGTGGCGCCTGTGGCGGGAATCATGGAATTTCGAACGCACGCGTTCTTGCGGTCATGGCCAACAACTCACAAGTTCGGCAAAGGCTAGTCGAGAGAGGCATAACGATTCCGTCAGACACCCATTTTTTACCAGGCCAACATGATACGGTAACGGATGAAGTGGAACTCTATGATTTGGAAGAAGTCCCTGCTACACATCGAAAAGATTTACTCAGACTACAACATGACCTCCAGGAAGCCTGTGAAAAAAATAGTCGAGAACGACTCGCTCGCTTTCCTGATGTGCCTGCTATAAAGGAGACTGATAAAGCATCCCCGTTGACAAAGGTACGAAGTATGGATTGGTCCCAGGTCCGACCCGAATGGGGACTGTCGGGGCATACGGCCTTCATTATGGGGAGGCGTTCGTTAACTCGGGGAATTAATTTTGAGGGCCGGACTTTTTTACATTCCTATGATCATTCACAAGATCCGGATGGGAAATATTTAGAAATTATCATGACTGCGCCCATGATTGTTGCCAATTGGATCAATATGGAACATTATTTTTCTACAGTTGATCCTTTAGTCTATGGAGCCGGTAGCAAGGCGTATCACAATGTTGTCGGCAACATAGGAGTCATGTATGGCTCCGAAAGTGATCTATGTGTTGGGCTTCCCATCCAAACTGTTTTCGATGGTGACAAACCTTACCATGATCCCATGCGGTTATTTGCTATCATTGAGGCTCCATTGGAAAGAATTGCGACCATCGTTGGGCGACATGAAATTTTGCAACGGTTAACGAGAAATCGGTGGATCAATCTTATTGCTATAGATCCCGATACTAAGAAATTTTTCCACTTTCAATTAATGAAAGATTGGCAACCCATTAATTAACCCTATCTTTTTGAGGAGAATTGACACAGCATGAACGACATGAAACTTCATCCAATGAAAGAAGTAAAAATCATTATCGAGGGAGAGCATATTCATTTTGTTACAGATGTTCTCGACCGGATAAAAGCCAGCGGCTATACGGTTTTCAGCAATATTTCTGGAAAAGGGCATAACGGATACCACGAAGGGCATTTAATGTTTAATGACACGAGTAGCTTGCAAATGGTCTTGACCGTTGTCCCTGAAGAAAAACTGGATCCTATTCTCTCGGGTCTCAAACCCTTTTTGGAGCGCCATTCAGGAAGTCTTTTTGTGTTGGACACGAGCGTACTTCGGCCCGATCATTTTGATTCTTAAGGATTATTGAGGGCTTTTTTTATTGGATTTAGCCAAACCACTTGAGTTGGTCACAATCAAACTCTTAAAAGAATAATAAGAGTATATAACGTGTTACGTAGATCAACTCAGGAAGATCCAAGATACTAGGCCTTTGCTCAGATTTGTTGCTGGGGACATGCAGATGTAATTTCTTTTGCAGAGCTAGATTAAATGGTAAAATTTTTTCCGATTCCATAAATGAAAAGCTTTTACTATGAGCAAAAGAATAAAACCTAACGCGTCGCGCAGGGCCTTTTTAAAATATGGGGGGTTAACAATTCTGACTGCCGCCATAGATGTTACCCTGCCTGCTCTGAATCCTTTGACGTCTGAATGGGTGACTTCTGCCAATGCAGATTCTCTGGATAAGTTTTCAATTCCAGGCAAGAACGGTCTAAGAGTTTTGAATAACCGACCATTAAATGCCGAAACTCTTCCTCACTTTTTGGATGATAAGATAACGCCTAATGACCGGCATTTTGTCAGAAATAATGGACTAGTCCCTTCTTTTGAACCTGACAGAGAAACAAAAGGATGGACGCTCAAAATCGATGGTGAAGTACATAACCCTTTGATTCTAAATCTTGAGCAACTCAAACGATTCAAACAATTCACTTATTCCTTGCAGATCGAATGCGGAGGTAACGGAAGAGCCGGTTACGATCCGCCAGGAAAGGGTAACCAATGGACCTATGGTGCTGTGGGTTGCTCCTCATACACTGGAGTGCGTCTGGGAGATGTTCTTCGTTCAGCAGGATTGAAGGACTCCGCTGTCTACACAGGATATTACGGAAGCGACCCACATTTGAGTGGCGATCCCTTAAAAATACCTATATCCCGTGGAACTCCTATAAGTAAAGCTATCGATGATCATACTCTGATCGTATGGGAAATGAATGGTCGTCCTCTTCCAATCCTGCACGGATTTCCTTTGCGCGTCGTTACCCCCGGTTGGCCCGGATCAACCTCGATAAAATGGCTAAAACGCATTACCATTCGCGATAGGGAACATGATGGACCTAAGATGACAGGTTATTCTTATAGGGTACCTCGTTACCCGGTACCTCCCGGCGCTCATGTGCCTAAGGAAGATATGAGGATTATTGAATCAATGCCGGTAAAATCATTGATCACTTTCCCAAAATCCCGACTCAACTGGAAATTGGGGATACCCTTAATGGTCCGAGGACATGCCTGGGCGGGGGATCGAAGTGTAAGTAGCGTATATGTTTCGATCGATTTTGGAGCCAACTGGATCGAAACATCAATAGCTGCTCCAGTCAATACTTTTGCCTGGCAGAACTGGAGCACCCTGATTGACTTTCGAAAAAAAGGCTATTACGAAGTTTGGGCAAGAGCAATGGACTCCGCCGGGGTGACGCAACCCATGGTGGTACCGGGCTGGAACCCCAAGGGCTACTTGAACAACGCTATGCATCGAATTGCTATTACTGTCCTCTAGAAATATATGGACACATTTCTAAAGGTAATCATGAGCTACCTGCAAAAAAACGGATATTTATCCGTTGGTTTTTTTCTGGCTTTATGTATATGCTGGCCGACTTGGGTCTTCAGTGACGATTTACATTACCAAGGGCTAGCACCTGGGAAAGGTCGCCAACAGGTACTGGATAATTGCACTACCTGCCACTCAACCGCGATCATCTTACAAAACCACATGACTCGCAAACAGTGGGACGAGACCTTGACTTGGATGCAGAAAAAAGAGGGGTTGTGGAGTTTGGAGCCGGACCTCAGAGAAAAAATTTTAGATTATCTGTCAACCCATCAAGGAACCAAGAACTTACCTTCCCATAACCTATTAGGTCATAAATATACCTATCGTCCAAATCCTTAGAGTGGAATAAGGGTTCTTCGATACCGGCAAAGGCAGTAGTCGTCTCACAACGTCCACCGTTGTACTCAATCTTCCCTTAACCTTTTTGGATCGGTCAGACTTGAATGGTCAAACCATCTTGCAATGAATTGCGATAGGCTTTGATGGCGGGAATGAAACCGGCAGTTATTCCTCCTAAAAGGATGCCCCCAAGGTAAATCAATTCTATAGAAGAAAGGAATTGAATCGGGAGGTAAAGCGAGAAGTTGGATTCCAGATAAGGTTGAACAAGAAACAGACACAGGTAGAGGAGCATCGTGCCAATAAGGATACCTGTCAGAACGATCAAGCTCGACTCAAACAAAAGCAATG
>CAJJDL010000174.1 GCA_905182935.1 uncultured Nitrospinaceae bacterium
GGTGCAGAAAAAACCATCAAGATTCCGGCAACCCAACCTACTGACACCGACCCTGTTAAGCGGCTTCCTACTAAAATAATAAGTGGCACAGCCAAAGACCCTGCGATAACTGACGGCAGGCGAAAAACTATCTCGCTGTCACCAAATATTTCCATCATCAAGTTTGACAAAGCTGAAAAAAGTGTGTGCTGATTGGGACCCAGATAACTTACAAACAAACTCTCCCAAGAAGGTCCAGAGTGCATTAGAAAAGTTGTCGCCTCATCACCGGAGAGGACACTCCCAAGGGTAGGAAGACGCAATAAAACAGCTAAAAAAACTAGCAAAACAACAACTTTCTTAGTAGAAATTTGTGGCTTCATTTTCAAAGGGACAGAGTTGCGGAAGAAAATTAGTCAAAAAAACAGAAAACTTATACAAATTTAAAATAAATGTACTCATCTACGCGACAATACTAGCAATAAGAACCCTCTTCCTGAAATAAAAAAGCACTACTAATTCTTCTAATCTTTAAATTTTCATCAGAAAAAGCCAAAGAAGTTAATACTTGTAATAGATGTTCTTTGCAGTAAATGCTTTTTTTGCTGTTTTAACATTGAACCGCATAAACGGTTGACAGTTGAGAAATGATCAGAAATAATAGATAAATCTAATTGTTTTAACTACTTATATAAAAGCCCCACTTGGTTTCTGTCCTGTAGATCGGAGTCCTTGGGGTTTTTATTAATTTGACTACGAGTCTAATGGACGGCTACTGGGAACAGTTTAAAACTCCGTTTTTGTGCTTTGCGGGGTTTTCTGGTGTTGGGAAAACCACTCTTGTTGAGAGGCTTGTAACGCGCTTTCGTGAAGAAAAAATTCGAGTTGGCTATTACAAGCATGATTCGCACCGTTTTAGAATGGACAAAACGGGAAAAGATACTGCGCGCGTGCGAGACGCAGGAGCAGGAATTGTAGCCATTAATGATCCAACTCATTTTGGAGTTCTAGCTGACAACGACTTTAAACAACTGACAATAACTCACGCCTTGGAAAGGTGCGACTGCATCTTGATCGAAGGATATAAGCAGTCCCCATTTAATAAAATTGTATTTCTTGATGCTGAAGGAAAACTACCCATTCCCTCTGACAGCAAGGGTATTCGTGCGATTGTACATCAAGGAACTGGCAACCTAGAATCATTTATTAAACAAGGAATCCCCCTATTCCACCGAGACGAGATCGAAAAAATTTTTGATTTCGTCAATGGGCACTTTAGAAACTGTGCCAGCGAACTTTTTGGAGCTGTTTTTGTAGGAGGTCAAAGCGCGCGAATGGGGAAACCAAAGTTTTCGCTAACCTATGATGGCGTATCGGGAACAGAGAATGCGGTCAAACTGTTGAGCAAATTTTGCAATAAAGTATTTCTTTCATCTCGGGCCGATCTAGATATGAGTTCTTTGACAAAAATCAATAATGTCGAGCGTATTAACGACGAGCATATTAACATGGGACCGGTAGGTGGTTTAGCTACTTTAATGGGGCAATTTCCAAATAAGGCGTGGATGATAACCGCATGCGATATGCCCTTTTTAAAAGAAGACGATTTCGAGGCAATATTTCAAAAGCGAGATCCCTTGAAGTATGGTACCTGCTATATTCAAAAAGGCCGTTTCGGTTATGAGCCTATGTGCGCCATTTACGAACCAAAATTCATCGTTCCTCTTTTTGAAGCCATGTCAAGACGAGAGCTTTCCTTGTCCAGAATTATTGAGGCACTCCCATTTAAAAAATTAAAAATCGACGAAGCGGACCGGTCAAAGTTTATGAACATCAACACAACGGAAGACTATGAGAAGAGGCATAAAAGAATAGTCCTGTATCAAAAAAAGGAAACATCATGAGTTCAATCAAGGTAGGCGAGGCACGAAAAATTATTCTTGAGAAAATACAGTCCCAAGGAACCGAGAAAGTTTCCATTAACGAGGCTCTAGGTCGAATCTTATCTGAAGATATTATTGCTCGACGTAACAATCCACCAATGGATAACTCGGCTATGGATGGCTATGCGCTCATTGCAAAAGACGTTGAATTAGCAACACCAGAAAATCCGATCAAACTTGATATTATTGAGGACCTCGCTGCTGGCTATAGCCCCGAAATGACAATCCAATCTGGCCAGGCGGTGCGCATTATGACAGGCGCCCCTATTCCCGAGGGAGCCGACGCGGTGGTCATGCAGGAAGACACCGAACGAAATGGAAATAGTGTTCAGGTTAAAGATAAAGCAGAGGTCCGAGAAAACATTCGTGACGCCGGCGAAGATGTTCGCGAAGGAGAAACTGTCATACGCAAGGGTGTCGATCTGATGCCAGCTCATATAGGTATGATGGCCGTGGTGGGTCGATCCACAGCTTTAGTTGGACGACGCCCACGAGTGGCTGTTATTTCCACCGGTGATGAGGTAATGGACCTCGATGAACCTTTAAGCGGCCCTTGTATTTACAACAGCAATGGTTACATGCTCGCGGCCCAGATAAAATCTGCCGGGGGCATTCCTTCTTACCTTGGAATCGCACGAGATAATGAAAAAGATTTGATGGAAAAATTTAAATGGGCGCTTCAATGCGATATGGTGGTTTCATCTGGTGGGGTTTCGGTAGGTGACTACGATCTGGTCAAGACGAGCCTTGAAAAAATGGGCCAGGAAATGCTGTTCTGGAAAGTCGCCATGAAACCCGGTAAGCCGCTTGCCTTTGGTAGGATTGACGATGTTCCGATATTTGGTTTGCCCGGGAACCCGGTATCCTCTTTCGTATCATTCGAGCAATTTGTTAGACCCTCCATTCGAAAAATGATGGGGGCCACTCAATTGAATCATAAATCCGTCCAGGCTAAATTGACACGAACCGTCCATAAAAAGGCCGGACGCCAGCACTTTCTAAGCGCCTATGTCAACTGGGAAGATGGGGAGTGCACGGTCAGACCTACCCAAGAACAGGGATCAGGCATTCTCAAGTCCACGGTAAATGCCAATGGGCTGCTCATCTTTCCTTTAGAATTAACCGAGATGACTGAGGGGACAGAGGTCACCGTACAGCTGCTCTACTGAACTACGAACTTTTCTTAACTTTAAAGATTAAATGAAAAAAACTTATCTGTCATTTGCAGTTGCCTCTATATTTTGGTTGGTTGGGGCAGCACCCCTTTTAGGCGCCTCAAATGAAAGTTTAAACCGTATAGTCAACCAGATTGATACAATGTTTCCACCTCTAGAGGGGGTGGTCGTATCCATCGACCGACAAATCCTAACCCTGGATCTTAAGCAAGGGCAACCCATCAAGCCAGGCGACCGCCTGAAGCTCATCCGTTTTGGGAAAGATATCATTCATCCAATCAGCAAAAAGAAAATTGGCCGAAAAGAAACTGACCTGAGTGAAGTAGAGATTATTGAAGTGAGGCAAAATTTTTCACTAGCGAAGCTTACCGATCCGACCGCACTCGTACGCACGGGTGATGGAGTTCGCAGTCCTTTTAACGAACTCTCATTTCTGGTCGCTACCCCGAGGATTAAAACTAAAAAAAATATTGATAAGAACCGTCTTCGCATCGAGCTTGAAGAAACACTTGCGATGAACCCTCGCTTTAAGGTCCCGGCTTTCGAATTGGATCTTTGGCTACTCGAGAATAACCTGAGTATCAAGCGCCTACTTGCACCAAAGTATCTAGATAAACTGAGCAGTCAAGTTAAAGCAGATTACCTAATGGTTTTAATTGTCGACTCAATCAAGAAAAAACTCGTCCTAAGTTACAAACTCTACTCGGCTCGAACGGGCCAACTTACAAAAGAAGCTAAAATATTGTCGGATCAACTACCAAACCAATATTCAAAGCGGGCACTCTCCAGAGAACAAGACGTTCAACGGAGTTTTTCTCGACCAGAAGAGGGGTTAATCGAGTACGCTGGCAAGCAGGAGTTCCCGTTTAAAATTGTTGATTTAGATGTGGGGGATATCAACGGAGATGGGCGAGAAGAACTTGTGGTTATAACCCCTAGCCGAGTGATCGTGTATAACTATAATGATAACAAACTAAAACAGGTCGCAAGTTTCAGACCAAAGAACGAGAACC
>CAJJDL010000175.1 GCA_905182935.1 uncultured Nitrospinaceae bacterium
GTCTCCTCTATTTATTGTTTAATTTTTCGATGCGGCATCGCTAAGGCGGCGGTCCTAAAAAATTGTATAATTTTATCAATTTTTTACACTTAAAACCAGTATTAGATATCTATATCACTTAAATCTGCAGATTTGAGTGTTTTGGTCAATTGAGCTTTACCGATACTACCTTTATAAAAATTAATAACTAACTGCCCTGTAAAATATTTACTACTTAAATTATTTACAAACTTAATCAGTTTTCTCAAAAATTAAGCATTTTAAGTTACTTTTAGAAAATTAAAATATAGAAACATAATTCAAACTAATTGAAAGCAAAACTCATTCCAAAGAGATTTAAATTTTCAAAACCTTGATTTGCAATCAGAAGCTAGGTTATCAATACAAATAAAGCATCAACAAATAACAAGATCGAGCTAAAATAGTGCAAATTTTAAAGTAATGCTTAATTATTAAGCAAAATATATATACCGTTTATGATATTAAGGTGCGAATAAAATATTTAAAAATGCTTGTCGAAGAGTTTTTTTTGCTGAGCTTTGTACTCATCATCATTGATAAGGTTTTTACTATGCAGGTGTTTTAGATGTTCAAGTTTTACTTCTAACTTAGGATCGATCTTAATTCTTGGGGAATCAGCACCTAAACCGGTAAATATTTTTTTTTCTTGGTCTGCTTTAGCAATAGGTAATTTAAAACTAGCAACAACCCAGTTTTTCTGGATTCTTTTATCAGACCGAGTTTTAAAATACCGTTGACCATTAGCAGGGATTAAATTCCATGCAAAAATCGCTGAATTTCTAACATCATTCTTTTTAAAATAAGTCTCCCCATGAATAGAATCGAAACGCCAGTTTAAATATTTTTTAAAAGCGAATATGTCAAAAGATGTAAGGCCTTTTTTTCCTTTAACCTCAACATGAATCACTCTTCCAGAAACCACCTTTGTAAAATATTTTGTAAGAATTGGGACTAATTTTTTAATCGATAAAAATGAAAAAATTCTTTCCCTATTACTCCCTAAAAATGAAGTCTTATAACTAAGGGAAATTAAATGATTTGTGATATCTGCCTGTGAAATTTTAATCGGATGACTTAGCTTAAGTTTATCGATATTTAATTTATAATGGGATTGAGACCTGAAATTAATTTTCACATTAATCTCTTCAGAACCTGCATTCCCTGCAAAGTAAATACTAAGCGCCGCAAAGTAAACAAAAAAAACTAATGAGTGTATTAATTTTTTATTTAAAATTATATTCATTTATTTATTACACAGCATCCCTTCGTTAATGATAAATTTCACAACCTCATCTGCGCCATCACCGTTTTTTAAATTTGTAAAGAAAAAAGGTTTCCCCTGTCTCATTTTTTTCGTATCTCGCTCCATAACTTCAAGTGAAGCACCTACATAGAAAGCCAAATCTGTTTTATTGATTACCAATAAATCCGACTTAGTAATTCCAGGCCCACCCTTACGAGGAATTTTATCTCCTGCGGCAACATCTATGACATAAATTGTAAGATCTGATAGTTCTGGACTAAAGGTGGCTGCAAGATTATCTCCACCACTTTCAATTATCACTAAATCTAAGTCTGAAAATCGAACACAAAGCTCATCTACTGCAGACAGATTCATAGAAGCATCTTCGCGAATAGCAGTATGAGGACATCCACCCGTCTCAACTCCTATAATTCGATCCTTTTCAAGTGCTTTATTATCAATTAAAAATTGAGCATCCTCTTTTGTGTAAATATCATTGGTTACTACAGCAATTTCAAATTTCTCGCGTAAATGTTTGCAAAGCTCATTGATTAAAGCAGTTTTTCCAGAGCCCACGGGTCCCCCTACGCCAACTCTCAGTACTGATTTTTTATTCATTTTTATATATCAATATTTTATGAACGGAATAATCTTGTGTACTGAGTCTCATGCAGTGCACTTGCGATTCCATGGCCTATAGCAGTATAGCCAATATCATCATCGGATAATTTTAAACCTTTTTTAGTGACTTCAGCAATAGTATCAATAAGGGCTGATAAGATTTTTTGCCCATCCGTTTGCCCTAATGGAATTAACTTAACAGCGCATAAAACTTTATTCTCTGCCCACATCCACAAAAATCCAGTTGCGGCGTCATTTAATGAAATGTCCCATTTAACCGCTGCCAAAGAAAATAAAGTTAGAAACCCTCCAAAAGGAGGACTTAAATAATTTCTAGATTCTTCTATATCTAAATCGACTAAGAGTCTTGCCAGCGCTTTCCCCATTTGACGATCTTCTTCTTGAAATTCAAAAGAATCTCTACTCGCAGACATAAAGTTATTCCAATAGTTAACCTTCTCAAGATCTAATTCCTGCCATGATTGATAAAGTCTTTTAAGAACGGGTAGGTCGAGATGAACTAATGAGTTTGTCAAAAGACCTTCAATCCAATCAGATGCAGTGGCTCTATCGTGAACCCAATCAGAGCAAACTGCAAATTCTAAACCTTGAGAATACGAATAACCACCTATTGGAAGAGAAGGACTAGTCAAATGCATTAATTTTAACAGACGCAAGTTTTGTAAATATAGAGGAGAGGTATTAACCTTCATGACTGTGAGTGTGAGTGTGATGATGCTTATTATTTTTTTGATAAGCTCCTAACTCTGGTTCAAAGGAGGCATCCAAATGATCAATTTTTAATCCTAGCAATGACACCATATCATCTAGAACATGATCCTTTAAATAGCTAATTAAGCCGTCTTCGATTTGCAAAGGGACATGTCTATTGCCTAAGTGATAGCATGCACGAGACAATAGATGTGAATTAGATTCTCTAATAACGGAAACAGCTTCGGGCGCAGCGCGCACTTCTATAGTCTCACCACTTTTTGCCCGCAATAAATCTCCATGTCGAAGAACGGATCCCCTATCTAAAATCAGAGACGCTTCTTCCCCATTATCAAGAGTCACCCTAAGACGACTTTTTTGCCGTTGCTCAAATGGAAGAGTCAAAGATGCTGTTACATC
>CAJJDL010000176.1 GCA_905182935.1 uncultured Nitrospinaceae bacterium
ATATGAGCAGGTGGTAGAGGTGTTAGAGCCAGGTGAGCGTATTCAGTTTACAGGAGAAGTTGAAGATAATAATAACTCACTTTCGTATACTATACAGGTTGGTGAAAAAGATCTTTCTCTGATGGCAAAAGCTTCTTTAATTGCATCTATAGTAGAAAGTGATTTTTATACTCAAATGAGGACTAATCAGCAATTAGGTTATATTGTTTGGAGTTTTCAGCAGCGTACTGAAGAAAGAATATTCTTTAGGTTTTTAATTCAGTCATCCACCCATGGTCCTTTTGAAATGAGTAAAAGGGTTAATAAATGGCTAACTTCTACAGATAAAATATTTTCTAATTTATCTGATGCAGAGTTTGAGCGACATCGGCATGCAAAAATTCTAGCCTTAGAAAAAGAGGGCGATAGTATTGGTGCAGTTTTAGGAGACCTTTATAGTTTAGCCACAGATGAAGAAGGTGACTTTCAATTTAAAAAGAAATTTATAAAGGCAATTAAAGGTTTAAATAAGAAAGATGTTCTGGAGAAAGCTCGGGAGCTTTTTTTAGGTAACAACACTCCACGTCTTGAAGTTTTAATGAGAGCGAAGGGCAGTAATGAGCCGGTATCAGAAGGAGCAATTACTACAGTTGATCAATTTAAAAGTAGACAAAAAGGTCGGATCTAGGTGTTTGTTGAATTGCAAGGATTCTTATTTATTAAGAAGTTAGTTTATTGATCAAGCTGCGGCAATTTCGTGCGCTAGATTTGGCAGAATTTTAACTGGGTTAATAGTTTTTTCTGCAATTTCTACTGTGTTCTCTACTTTTAATTGAGTAAATAGGTTTTCTACTTTACTCTCAAGGTCTTTGCCAATTTCTGATTTAATTTCATCCGGTAGATTCCAAAATCTGGATTTAAATTCTCCAAAGCCTTTTTTCCTTGTCTTATATATGAATTGTTCGTCTGTGTCCGTTACCTTTTTTTCTGAAGAGAATTTTTTTCTTAAATGAGCGTATATTTCTTCTTTTAAAGTTTTTGGAAATAATTTGTGGTCATAAATCATGTTTTGAAAATCTGTTGCGAGGTGGATTTCTGCGGTTTCAAGTTCTGGAAACTTGTTAAATAGACTACCGGGTAGGGTGGACGCTCCATGTTGAACGGCTCCTGCAAGACCGTATTCTTTCTGTGAGATACGTGATAAATTTTCAAGAGTCTTGAAATCAAGGCTGACATCAACAACCTTTCCATCGGGGCCAGGTACGCCTCCATGTGAAGTTCCTGTTTGGATTGAAATTTTGCTTATAGACTGGGCGCCATTCATTGATTTTTCTAGGCAATCGTTGAAATTATCAAGATATGCTCTCAATTCATTTTCGTTGCTGTTTTCTTTTCCAACTTCCCCAATTTCGCCACCTACAGATATAGTGATTTCCTTGGGTTCTAACTCGCGGACATATTTAGTTAGTTCTACTCCAACTTCAAAGTTTGCTCGTTGTTGTTCGATGACTGTTGGCTTAGTGAGGTCCACTAATGTAGATGTATCAATATCAATGTTATAAAACCCTGCTTCAATCCCTTTTTTGATTAAACTTTTTAGACCCAACAGTTCTTCTTCTTTATTATTTTTAAATTTTTTTGCATTTACTTGAAAATGATCGCCCTGAATAAAGACAGGACCCACGTGCTCTTCTCTAATGGCTGCACCAAGAATAACAGGTACTATCTCGTGTGGTTGTTGAAACGTATAACCAATTTCGGACTTGGCTATTTCAAATATAAAGGATCCCGTATTTAGTTTGTGGGCAGCTCTGAAAATTGAACGACTAAAATCATAGGACATTCCTCGAATATTGATTGCGGGAACAGTAAATCCATTACATTCACCTCTTCCACGAGCTTCATACAACCCCTGAATAGATGAAGAGATGATTCCCATTTCGATGGCAGCTGATTTTATAATGAACCGAGTAAGCCCTTTAATTTCATTAGATTTATTGAGTACTGAATTTTTTACCAGAATGTCTATGAAATTAGTTCGTAATTGATCTGAGTTTTCAATTTTTACCACATTATTATCTAAGCCAATCACACCTTTCAGGCAATCCGTCAATTCATCTTTACTGGTAAAAAGCATCCTTAAATTCTCCAAAAAAATTAAATAATCTCATGATTAACTAAAGTGGTATTAATCGAGGTCATGTTTTGACTATACTCGGAACTAATAAATAGCTCACTTTATAGTTCTTCGTGTTTATTTTTATAGAATAGCTTGTTATATGAAAACAATCGTATTAAATATTTTGCTATTTTAGCGAATTAAATGATTACTGGCAAAAATTTAATAAAAATATTTTATTTTTTAAATTTTCTTTATATATTGATAGTTTAGCTATCAAAACTTAACTTTATATCTAGGTATATAGCGAGTCTAACCACTGTTTATAGCAGTAAGAAATATTTTGTGATCATTATTTAAGTCAATCAAATGTGTTGACATATATTGATAAATTCATATACAAATTATATTAAGGTAAGGTGTTTAAAAGTCTATGTATGTCGGCTAACCTTTTATATTGACAGAGCTTTAGAATTTGTTAAAATTTCGGCTACTTGATTAACATTTTCAACCCCTTTAGTTTTTTTCAGTTTTTATCGTTTTCATTGTTTTTCAATTTCGAATTACTAAAATATTATTTCTTGCCCTTTAGGCAGTTATTAAAAGAGGTTTAAGACATGTTTGATTCCATTTATTTGCCGGTTGATAATTCTGACTACTCTAATGAGTGTGTAGATATTGGTTTGGCGTTAGCTCAGAAATTTGGTTCAACTATTGTAGCTAGTCATGTTTACGCTGCAAAAATGCATGATGTTCGCTTTCGGCAAATGGAAAGTGGTCTACCTGAGGAATATCAGGATGAATCAGAGCTAGAAAAGCAACGTAACATCCATGATCAACTAATTACAAAAGGAATGGAAGTTATTACCGATTCGTATATTGATGTTCCTAAAGATAAATGTAAACAATTAAACATTCCTTTTGAGGGGAAATCTCTTGAGGGTAGAAACTATTTAGAACTGGTTAGAGATATTAAAGAGTCTAATTACGATTTAGTAATTATGGGGGCTTTAGGCTTAGGCGCAATAAAAGATAGTTTAGTCGGTACAGTTACAGAAAGAGTTGTTAGAAGAATACAGACAGATACATTACTCGTTAAATATTTACCAGAAATTCATGGAGAGCGTACTTCAAGCGATAAAATTGTTGTTGCGGTAGATGGAAGTCAGCAATCATTTGGTGGTTTAATTACGGGAATTGAATTATCAAAGGCATTGAACAAACCTTTAGAAATCATCTCCACCTTTGATCCTTATTTTCACTACGCGATGTTTAACAGTCTGACTGGTGTTTTGTCGAGAGAAGCTTCTAAGGTATTTAAGTTTGAGCAACAAGAAAAACTTCATGAAGATATTATTGATAAGGGGTTAGCTAAAATTTATCAGGCTCATCTTGAAATCTCCAAAAAAATTGTTGAAGAAGCTGATATGGAATGCACTATCCGACTACTAGATGGCAAGGTTTTTGAGAAAGTTCTGCAATATGCTCGAGAAGAAAACCCCTATCTCTTAATACTTGGTCGAATTGGCGTTCACAGTGGACCGGAAATGGATATTGGTGGTAATGCGGAAAACCTAATGAGAATGGTGCCGTGCAATGTCTTGTTATCTAGTCGTACTCATAAGCCTACTATTGATATGCAAGCTGAGGAAAGTATTGAGTGGACTGCTGAGGGTCGAGAGCGTTTGCTGAAAATTCCTGGGTTTGTTCGTCCAATGGCAACATCAGCCATACTCCGTTATGCTTTAGAGCGGGGTCATAGCATGATTACTTCTGGAGTAATTACTGAAGCAGTGGAAAATATTCTTCCTGCTGGAGCGATGCAGGCGATGCGTCAAATTGGTGAAAAAATTAAAGAAGACGGTGTGGATCCAGAGTCTAATGATGTCTTAAAGGATTATAAAGAACAAATGATGGAAGCTCATGCAGGAGATAATACTGAAGAGAAAAAACCGTCTACTGAGACTGCAAGTAATGCTGAAGAAGGCAAGGTTGAAGTAAGCGCTGAACATGTAGCCGTTACTAAAGATGGAAGAAACTCTAATGGGGCTCAGGTTTCAAATGTGACTTTTCAGTGTAAACATTGCAATACTTTTATGGAAGGTAATGTTGTTAAATGCTATGTATGTGGATCTGAAGGAGAGAATATAGTTCCTGTCTGGAAGGCCGGATTTGAACCAGGAGAAATAGAAAAGGGTGGCATTAAAAAAGTAGTTACTTTTGATGATAAAACTGTTCAGTGGACTCAAGACGCATTAAATAAGTTAGACGAATATCCTGAGGGACATGTTCGTCGTAGAGCCCAAGCAAGGGTTGAAAAAAATGCACGTATACAAAATATTGAAACGATCTCTAAATCATTTTTGGTTCAGATTCTGACTGAGAAAATTATAAAAAAACCAGAAGAAAATAAAGCTCTTGATGGTTATATGGAAGATGATGAGCCTCAGGTTACAGATTTTATATGGACTGACAAGGCAAACGCAAGGTTAGAGCTAGTTCCTAAAGGGTTTATGAGAGATAATACTCAGAATAGGGTAATGGCATACGCCCATGACAAAAATATAAAAGAAATTACTTTAGAGGTTTGCGAGGCAGGGATTAAAGATTCTGTTAAAATGATGGAAGAAGCGATTGCCAATGGAGCCACCTTGGAAGATTTTTTGCCTAAAAAGGTAAATGCTTAAAAGAGGCACTTTTTTTTACTGAAATTGGTGTCGAGAGAGTATTTCTCGATGACCCTAACTATTTGCCTAAAAACAAGTATTATAAAAGCCTCTAATGTGTTGATTTAAAGTCAATACTTAGGGGCTTTTTTTATTAAGAGTTACTTTGTAGTTAATCCCATCCACTTGTTAATGAATACCCAACTTTATAAAAGACTTTTTAGGTATTTACTCCCTTACAAAAAAAAACTTCTTATAGCCATACTTTTTTCAGTGATTGTGGGTGTAATTGCCAGCTCCCCTGTGCCTTTAATACAGAAAACTTTTGATGATATTTTTGTTGAGAAAAATTTTTTCATGCTCAAAATTATACCAATAGGTTTAATTGTTCTTTATGCAATCAAGGCTTTTTTAGTCTACTTTCAAAATATTATAATTTTTGGAATAACTTGGGATTTAGTTGTTTCTATGAGAGAAAAACTATTTGCACACATACATAAGCTGCCATTTAGTTTTTTTGAAAATAATGAGACTGGTCAGCTAATGTCTAGAATTATGAATGATGTCAGTATCATGCAGTCTACTATTACCCGTATGTTAAAAGAAGTTATTCAAAATACAATTACTTTGATTGCATTATTAGGGTGGGTATTTTATCTAAAGTGGGATTGGGCCCTAATTTCAATTTGTATATTTCCCATTATGATTTTACCTATCGGAAATATAGCGCGCAAATTAAAGAAATTAAGTCATAAGGGGCAAGAAATTTTTGCTGACCTTAGTTCTACCATTCTTGAATCTTTTTCTGGTGTCAAAGTTGTGCGTGCTTTTGGTATGGAGGATATGGAATCACAAAAATTTAATAGTTTTAGTGATAGTTTTCTTAACGTAATGAAGAAAAATGTAAAATATGTTGAGATTCCATCCCCGTTTCTTGAGTTTTTAGGTGTTGTTAGCGTATCTATTATTCTTTGGTATGGAGGGTTTCAGGTATTAACAGACAAGGTGAGTCAAGGAACCTTCATAGCTTTTATTGTTGGTTTATTTATGATGTATGCACCTCTCCGTTTGCTGATTAAGTTGTATGCAAATATTCAATCCAGTCTTGCCGCTGCTGAAAGGGTTTTCTGTATACTTGATTTGGAGGAAGAAAAAATTAATGAAGGAAGTCTTAAATTAATTGGTTTAAAAAAGTCAATTGAATATCAAGATATATCGTTTAAGTATCCATCTAGAGATACTCAGGTTCTTAGTAAAGTTAATATTGTATTAGAAAAATCTAAAATACTTGCTATCGTTGGGATGAGTGGTTCTGGTAAAACTTCTTTGGTAGACCTTTTATTTAGATTTCATGACCCCTTGTCTGGAAAAATTTTAATTGATGGAATTAATATTAAGGATTATACATTAAAATCATTAAGAGGCAGCTTGTCTCTTGTCTCACAAGAGACATTTTTATTTAATGATACGATTAGAAAAAATATAGCCTATGGAAGACCCGACGCATCGGAGGTTGATATTATTGCGGCTGCAAAGGCCGCCCATGTCGATATGTTCACTAATTCTTTTGATGATGGTTACGACACCATCATTGGCGAACGTGGCGTTAAATTATCAGGTGGGCAACGTCAAAGAATTTCTATTGCTAGAGCTATTCTTCGGAATTCTTCAATTCTTGTTCTAGATGAAGCTACATCTGCCTTAGATTC
>CAJJDL010000177.1 GCA_905182935.1 uncultured Nitrospinaceae bacterium
TTAAAGTTGCTACATTTAACCTATAAAGTAAAATTTCTTTCGCAATTATGCCATTTAAGAATTTTGTGAAGGCGATTTTTGGTTTCTTACAAAAATAAATAAAATGGAGAAAAATTAGGAATTGGAGTGGCTATAAACCGGCATTTCAGAAAATATCTTAATCGATGCTTTAAAGAGTTTAAAAGCTAAAAACAGAACCCCCTTTTCGCTATTTAAATTAGAGTTTACTTTTAATAGGTTCGGGCATAATATTGGATCATGATTAAGGTTGAATTTCATTCAGAATATAACGCAAAAGAAAGGCCCGTTGCCTTTCAGTTTTGTGATCGTAAGTATAAAATAAAAGAAGTCGTAGATCGGTGGTACGGAGAAGGTGCGATTTATTTTAAGGTGGAAGCCGATGATGACAATATATACCTTCTGAAATACAAAGAGTGCCAGGACAGCTGGGATCTTATTTTTTATCAAAACCCCCTTTTGCTAGAAACTCTTTCAGGAGGTTATGAAGAGGTAAGTCTAGTTGAACGATTAAGATTCAAACCTTTTACAGGAAAAACGAATATAGCCCTTCATTTACATTAATGGCTTATCCTTCCTACGATTAGTTTTTTAAATTAGCACCTTTGGTAGCGTGTTATGGTTTCTTAAATTAGTAGTGTTTAGAGGAGTTCGTTTCAGGTGAACCTGACGGAACAGGCCATAAAGGCGTACGCTGGACAAAGAAGGAAAATGATAGAAGAACAACTGTTGGAGCGCGGTATCAAGGACCTCGCTTTGATGGAAGTGATGAGTCGCGTGCCACGCCACCTTTTTGTTGATTCTTCGTTACAGCAGAGAGCCTATGGAGATTGTCCACTACCGATTGGTGAAAATCAGACAATCTCGCAACCATATATTGTTGCGTCAATGACGGAGGCTTTGCACCTTAAAGGGAAAGAAAGAGTTTTGGAGATTGGTACTGGATCAGGTTATCAGACAGCTATCCTAGCTGAGATGGCTTCGCAGGTATTTACTATTGAAAGAATTAGGCCTATCGTTCAAAAAACCAAGGTGTTACTGAATAGCTTAAGGTATGAAAATATTGTTTTCAAAGTTTTTGATGGTACATATGGTTGGCGCGATCAGTCACCATTTGATGCGATCCTGATCTCAGCCGCTACGCCGAGTATCCCAATGGCATTAATAGAACAGTTGGCAGATAAGGGACATTTAGTTGCTCCTGTAGGCGGTCGAGAATCTCAACAACTAACCGTTCTTAGCAAAATTGGAAGTCGATTAGTGAGTCGCGAAAAAGAAAGTTGTAAGTTTGTTCCGCTCATTGGAAAATTTGCTTGGCCTGAAGAAGAATGATTGGATCTATTAATGATTAAATTAAAAAAATAATCTTTTAGAGTTTTATTTTATATTCAATTTAAAGTAATTGTCTGAATATTTTTAATTAGCTTTCGAGGAGTATGCTGTGTTTTCAAGAATTATAAAAGAAGGGGATTTTGTTTTAAGCTCGGGAGCGAAGTCCAAGTATAATTACGATTATTCTCAATTATCCGACACTATGAACGAAGCTTACTGCAGCTTGCTAAAACAGAAACTGGATGTCTGGCAGTCTAAGCATGGTAAATTTAATGTTGTTATTGGTTGCGAAACAGAAGGAATACGTATTGGTTATGTATTGTCAAAGTTAATTAACCTTCCTTTTTACATAATGCCTAAGAAGAGCACGGACTATTCAGAGTTGGTAATCCCTGCTTATCCGGTAGATACGCACTGGTTGATTGTAGATGACATTGTTACCACGGGCTCAACTTATATTAAAGCAGTAGATTTTTTAGATATCGAAGAAAAGCCTGAGAGCATTACCTTTGCCTGTATGATTAAAAGAAATACGAAAAACATGGATTACTCCGCAGTACATGGCGATCCAGATAAGGAACAGTTGCATGTCCGCGATGAGAGGTTCGATTTTATTGATAAACGATTAGTTGCTTTGCACTCTGAATAGATAATTTGAGCTGGCTGAGTCTTGTTTGTTTAATGGCGAGGTAATTTTTTGCCTGCTTAAGATTTTTTTCTTACATGGTTTGATTTTTTGACGATATAAAAAACATCTCCCCGTTCATGAAAATGCCCCGCTTTAGCTCCAGCGATGTCTCCCATTCCAAAGTAGAAATCAGCCCTTCCTTTTCCTCGAATTGCGTTTCCAGTATCTTGATCAACCACGAACCGAGAAAAACTTTTCCATTGAACGATCTCGTTTTTCTTGTTGAGGATGGGCTTGCGCAGTTTTACAAAGGCAAGTCCTCCCGCTGGGTAAACTTTCTTGTCCGTGGCAATTGATCGGCCACCGAGCAACTCCCCGCCACCAGAACCCCGAGGTTTGCCTTTGTTGGAAAGTTTAAAGAAGATATACCGTTTATTGTGAAAAAAATATTTTTGTATGTCTTCAGGGTGTTCCTTGAAATATTTTTTAATGCCCTGCATAGAACCTTGTGCGAGATTAATCACGCCATCTTTTATCATTCGCTTGCCTAGGCCTCCAAATTCATAATTATTAGTTCCCGCAAAATGAGCCCCCGATGATGTACCATCAACGAACTGGAGTTGACCTGATCCTTGAATGTGTAAAAAGAATCGATCTACATCATCACTAAGCCAAGCTATTTCTAATTCTTGACCTGTTAGGATGCCATCTCCATCTATTTGCTTTCGGGTATATTTGCGCCATGCTTGGATGTCGGGAACGGATGATTTACGAATTCTATATTTTTTGCTGTGCCCAATAAGTTGGGGCTCTGAAGAAGGTTCTGGAAGTTTATAAATCGGATAACGGTATTTGTCCGTTTTGACTCGGCTTGCTTCCATCATTGGTGCATAGTATCCAGTAAAAAGAACCTTCTGGTTCTTTCCCTTCCCTACTCGGTGAATAATAAATTCCTCTCTAAGACGTTGGCTAAACTCATTGGGAGGTAGGTTTTCATTTGTCAGGCTCAAAAAAGATACAAGAGTTTCTTTTAACCACCCATTTGTCACCATTAAGTCACCTAGTCGTTGTGTCTTTGATGGGTCAATAAACTCCATTGTTTTTAGCTGATTTAGGATTACTTTTTTAAGTGATGCTTGATCTAGGTCGTCGATAAAAACTTTTGGAGTTTTTGAAAAAAAATCAGGAATAGGAGTTTTGGTAGAAAGAGATTTGTTTGATTCTGATTGAGGTGGTAACTCCTTTTGGGTAGTTCTTCTATTTCTATACCAAAAAGGAGGATTACCATGAGATGACCGAGGGATAGATAGGTCGGGTTTTTTTGTACGTTGGGATTTATAAATTTGATCTAGACTTCTGTCTCTAGTTGCAGTTTTATATGGTTTTGACTTGAAGATCGAGCAGGAAGCGAAAATTAGAGGGACCATGAGAATAGCCCCTATTAAAGCCTTTTTTGTGAGTAATTCGAGTGGAATATATTTTAACGGACCAACGTAAACCCACATTTTCTATTGCCTCATATAGTTTGTGAAAACTATCGTTCTATGTTCTTAGTAGTTAATTTTGTCTACGGCTATGTTTGCTAGGCGGTCGCAACGTTCGTTTTCAATATGCCCTTGATGTCCTCGAACCCATTTCCAGGATATTTTATGTATTTTGCTTAGTTGCTCAAGCTCTATCCAGATGTCTTTGTTTTTTACTGGTTGTTTAGAGGCGGTGACCCAACCTTTCTTAATCCATCCGTTGATCCATTGAGTCATTCCCTTGACCAAGTACTGCGAATCAGAAGTTAAGACTACTTCCGATGGTGCATCTAAATGTTTCAAGGCAGCAACCGCAGCAGTGAGCTCCATAATATTGTTAGTAGTTTTTTTTGCCGAGCCGCTAATCTCGCAGTCTTTTCCCTTAATTCTTATAATGGAACCATAGCCTCCAGGGCCTGGGTTCCCCCTGCATGCGCCATCAGTGAAAATTTCAACTTTTTCCATAGTTACAAAAAAATTAATCCTAATTCACTCGATTAGGTTAATGTTCGCTTTAGGGTTTTCGTGCAAGAGTCGTATTTTGATTCAAATGAGGTTCGTAAAGGCAATCTAAACGGTGCTCATTGAATTCTCGCAAATTATAACATATTATTATTATTGAATATATTATCCCTGCCGACTCGAATAGAATTTAACTTTAAAGGTTATATTGGTTGTCGACAGGTGTTTGTTTAGGTAATAAAATTCTTGCGTTTTTAAACTAATTTTTAGAGCTTTAGTTTTATGGAGTCTTATTTAAAAAATCTTCCAAGTTTATTTAGTGTATAGATGCTTTAGAAGTGAGTTTAAATATTAAAAAAAGTATCTTTCATATTACGATAACGCAGTAAAGTCTGCTTTCAACCCTCGTGTTCGAGAGATCTTTAGGTATCTAGCTGGTGACGAAAAAGAATATATGTAATCTTTTCAGATATAAAGCACGCTTCCTTAAATAGCCAGCTTTGAAGAGCAAGGCTTTGCATCGTAAAAGTAGAGTTGAAAATGGCATTAGAAATAAAATTCTAGGAAAAGTCTTTTCCACCCGCGCGGAATATAAAAGCAGGGCTTGCATGACCAAAACCGATTTAGAAGCGTTAAATATTGGGATAGATTTTTGGAAAAAGTCCATATATAATATAATAGTTAAATAAGAA
>CAJJDL010000178.1 GCA_905182935.1 uncultured Nitrospinaceae bacterium
AATCGGCGTGAATATTTACTGGAGCCCATTTCACTGGACTTTTCGGAACCTACCTCAGGTCTGCCGCCATTCTCTTTATTTTGAAGTTCAATGCCGGGTTTATTTTTTCCTACCCATCCACTAAGAAGCCTGCGTAATCCGACACCTCCAATCATAAGCGCTCCAAATGGAATCACCCAGGCTGTAAGGTTAAATCCGTTTTTGGTAGGCGCAGAAAGCACGGTCTCACCATACTTTTCAATCTGCTGTTGAACAATTTGGTCGACTGTCAAACCAGATTCAAGCATTTTTGTAAATTTTTTTCGATTTTTATCAGCTGTCGAACAAGTGCAGTTTATAAGGACTTTGCCACACTTATCATCGCACTTACACATCAATTGGTTTTCTAAGTCTGACAATATGGCCCCCGCATTGACCAAGCTTGAACTCACTAAAGAGACAAACAGCGCAACAAACAAAACAGAAATAAATTTTTTAAATCGAATTACCATAATCACTCCTGAGATGGAGAAAAAACGATCTTTTGGAGTTTTAAGCGCTCCAACCTACGACGTTGTTCCAATCTGTCGGGCCATGCACTGACCATAGTTCCTAGAGCGATGACCCACCCTCCAGTCCACAACCATTTCACCATAGGGTTATGATAAACTTTTATTGTTGCCGATTCGTCTTCAGAAAAATCTGCAAGAATTACGTATAAATCACTGGCTAAGGTAGACCTCACATCTACCTCTGATACAGGCTGGTTTTGCCCCTTATAAAATTCTTTTTCCGGTCTTGCTGTCCAGATTCTCTTTCCATTTTTTTCAACGGCTAATTGTGCAACAATCCGAGTTTTCACTGAAGTTGCCTGAATAGCCGCAAGCTTTTCATAACGCAACATGTAATCTCTTATCTCTATAGTTTCACCGATCTTGAGCCGTTTTTCCGTATGAATTCCGTATGATGATGATCCAGCAATCCCTGCATAAATCATTACTACTCCGATATGAACGGTATAACCTCCATAACGTCTCTTGTTATTCCAGATTAATGAACCCAAAGCACCCAAAACCGTCTCGCTTGAAGCATACCGAGCCATAGTCCCCTTATAAAACTCAATGAGCATAGACGACAACACAAAAATACAAAGAACAAATGCTATGTAAGTATAGATTTCTGATCGATTGGATAAAGGCACGATTGGAAATAAAACTGCAGCGCCGACCAATGCAAACATCATTGGTTTTAAAAAATTCTTTTTCAGGTTAGACCAAGTCGCCCTTCTCCAAGCAATGATTGGGCCGATACCAATTAATGCTAGCAATGCCAAGGCGATAGGAACATTAACTTGATTATAAAATGGTGGCCCCACCGTGATCTTTACTCCTCGCACTGCCTCAGAAATAATAGGGAAAATAGTTCCCCAAAATGTCGCAAAAGCAATTCCAAGAAGTAATAAATTATTGAAAAGAAAACCCGCCTCTCGGGAAAGAAATGAATCTAATTCATTTTTACTTTTAAGTAAGGGTAAACGGGAAATAATCAATGCTGTACAAACAACAATTATAAAAAAAAGTAATCCCAGAAAGTAATATCCTAGAGTTGCTTCATCGAATGTATGAACTGATTGTATGAGTCCGCTTCGAGTGATAAATGTCCCAAATATAGTCATTACAAAAGTAAGTAGGACTAGAGACATATTCCATACCTTCATCATATCTTTCTTTTCTTGAATCATAACCGAATGCAGATAAGCGGTTGCTATAATTAATGGCATAAAGGCTGCGTTCTCCACCGGATCCCATGCCCAGTATCCGCCCCAACCCAGCTCGACATACGCCCAACTCGCTCCAAATAAATTTCCCATACACAGAAAAAACCATGACACGACAGTCCACTTTCGTGTCAATCGAATCCAAGCATCATCTAGGTTTTTAGAAATAAGAGCCGCCATTGCAAATGCAAAAGGAACTGTAAACCCAACATAACCTAAGTACAATGTTGGTGGATGGATAACCATCCAATAGTTTTGCAGGAGTGGATTCAATCCACGCCCATCCTCCGGTGGTAAAGGGATACGCTCAAATGGATTAGTAGAAAAATTAAGCAGTAAAAGGAAAAAAACCGTGATGGCAAGCATCACAGCCATTGCATAGGGAACAACAATTAAATTTTTAGAACGGTTTTGAAAGTGAACAACTATCATATAGCTTGTTAAAATGAGAGTCCAGAAAAGCAGCGAACCCTTTTGCCCTCCCCAAAAAGAACTAAATTTATAAAAATAGTCTAGTTCAATATTAGAATATGCATATACATATTGAAGACTAAAGTCATTCGTGAAAAATGCTTTCCAAAGTGCAATAGATGAAATCATTACACAACCCCAAGTAATAAGCGGAACCTTATCTGCGCTCAAATAAAGGTCAATGCGATTACCACGCGCGGCCATAACATAAGCTACTGTTCCATATATGGACGTAACCAATGCTACCATTAAAGTAAATTCACCTATATCATTCATAATTCTGTAACTTTTCTATCAGTCTAATTAGCCGTCATCCCTATCAAAAATAAAAAAAATTATAGAAAATACCGAGGGGATTAAACGGTTGTCTTAGGCAAAGAATCAACTTTCTTAAGATCTAATTTTGGTTTTAGTTTGGGCTGGTAATCAGGAAGAGTTCCTGGGTGCATTCCCCCAGCTTCTTTTTCTGCCTCATATTTTGATGGGCAACTAGTCAATAGTGTGTTTGCATGAAAAATACCTTGTTTGTCTAAGGCTCCTTCCACAACTACCTCTCCACCATCTTGAAACATATCTGGTGTGACACCTTGATAAACAACATTTAAATTACTATTTTTTTCTTCAATAGAAAAATGCACATTAAGGTAATCATTTGAATCCCTTTCAATAGACCCCGCTACCACATTACCTTTTACTTTAAGTCCTGTTCCATGAAAAGAAACCTTCTGATCCATTAGCTCACTAACCGTAAAAAAATATGTGGACGTGCTATTAATTCCTGTTGCAATGAGATAACCAATAGCACCAACAATTAAAACCGACCCTAGGGCAAATTTAATTTTTTTTTGTTTCATAATCTCAAACCCAATTTTACTTAATAAAAGCACCTTTAAAATAGTTTTTTCGAGCTATTTAATAGTATCACCCAAAAATTAAACTTGTCAAAGTAAATCATTCCAAACAAAGAAGGTAACAACCTAAAATTTCACAACTAAAGGTAAACTTTAAATACCAACTCTTTTAAACTCTAATATACCTCAATCTAAAAACCATATCATTGGCTATTAATAAAAGTTTCTTCATTATTAATATAGTATTTAATTTCTCTTTCCACGCGTTACTAAATACCACTCAAAGTGTCATACAGCCGAAAACTTTAATATTGGCAAAATAGCTCGTAAATGTTTATGTTTTTTTACTTTTCTCTATTGACAGGATGTTCCAATATGCTAGGATTGTGTCAGAAAGTGTCACAAAGTGTAGACTAATGTTACCAAAAACACACCACTAAAGGTCAATTCGTATATGAACGGTTTTTTGGGAACTTATAGCGTCAGTCTTGATGACAAGGGACGATTAAATGTGCCGGCCAAATTTAAAAGCCTCCTTGAACAGGATAGCCCGCAATTAGTGACATGTGTGATGGATGGATTCCTTATTGTATTTCCACAACGCGAATGGGCTGCTAATGAAGAAAAACTCAGCCACCTCAACGCTTTTGATAAAAGTGACCGAAACCGGCTTCGAGAATTTTATGCTCGAG
>CAJJDL010000179.1 GCA_905182935.1 uncultured Nitrospinaceae bacterium
ATTCTCCTCCAAAAGACGATTCTCCCTTGGAAAACCTATCAGGAAAACTTTGTGCTACTGCATTAAAAGGGATTGCAATAATAATCACTGAAAAAATAAAAAAAATAATAACTCGCTTCATAATTTATCTAGTTTCAATGCTTAGTTATTGTTTTTTAATCCGATACCACGATCTTAACGGAATATTATCATAAATGAATAAGATCTTAAATATATTTAATACAATTTGTTTTTATATCAATAAAATGGTAGTTTGGTTTTAAAAGCAAGAGACTTTATCACTTTAATAAAGGATTGTTCATTATGATGGGCATTGGTTTTCCGGAGTTAATGATTATTTTAGTTATAATCATGATCATTTTTGGAGCTGGAAAGCTTCCTGAAATTGGGAGTGCATTTGGCAATAGTATTAAAAATTTCAAAAAATCGATGAAAGAGGCAGAGGAGATTCAAGAATCGGCAAATATAGAACCTACTGAAATTGAAGCCGATGGTGACAATCCCGAATCAGTGAAAGAAGAAGCTGAGGAAAGTGACGAAGATAAGACAACAACACAGGAAGCTGAGAAAACAACAAGCTAAGAACACCCCCGCCGCTGCAAAACATAAACCTAAAATACAGTTTAATTGGTTAAAAAAGCATAACGAAAGAGGTAAGTTTTTTGAATCAATTTCTATATGGTAGACATCTAAGTAAGGAAGATGAGAACTTATAATGAATAGCTTTAACTGTAATCTAGTTTGCATCTGTGCATAATATTTAAAAGAAATTAATAGGGCATGGGATTTGACCCCACTAAAGATAAAGCAATCGAAGAACAACTTGTAAAAGATCTACAAGCTGGGAAAGTGAGTTCTTTTGAACAGTTAGCAAATCTTTACCAAAAAAATATTTATACTCTAAGCTTTAATTTAACTCGCAATGCAACAGACTCGCAAGATGTTACACAAGAAGTACTATTGACCCTTTTTAAAAAAGGACATACTTTTCAAGGTAAGTCGGCATTTTCGAGTTGGGTGTATCGCATCACCCTAAATGCCTCTTATATGAAGCTTCGAACCAGAAAAAAGGAACCCAATCTTTCAATTGAGGATTTGCTTCCTTCCTTAAACGGAGCAGGTTTCCAGCAGGAAAAATTACAAGACTGGTCTGAAAATACCGAAGCTGCTTTTTTTGATAAAGAAACACGGCGAGTTATTCAAAAAGCTGTTGATTTGTTGCCAGATAAAGAAAAAGTCGTTTTTCTACTTCGAGATGTTGAAGGGCTATCAACAGAAAAGGTGAGTGAAGTTTTAGAGATTACTATCCCGGCGATAAAATCTAGATTACATAGAGCCCGATTATTTTTAAGAAAAAAGTTGGCCAGCTATTTTGAGGACTACAAGACTCGCAAGGAGAGAAAATGATTTGTTGCAAAGAGTGTCTTGAGTTATTGCACGATTACATTGAAGGCGAACTCAGCGCAGAAGTCCATGCTTCTTTTGAAGATCATTTTGAAGACTGCCCACCGTGCATTGTTTTTCTGAATACATATAAAGCTGCTATACACATGAGTCAAACCACTTTAAAAAGCAACGATATCCCCGATATTGTCAAAGAAAGACTCAAAAAATTTATTGATAAAAATAAAGCTGAATAATTAAACAGCGCTATCTAAAAAATAATCTTAGTTTAGTGTCAACATCCGCTTCCAAACGGTCGTTGACAAATTGGACCATTTGACTATATGCTTAACCTAACTAAGTGTAAGGGGTAACTTAACCATTCAGTTGCTTAAATAAATTTAAGCTTGCTAGTCTCGTTGTCTGAAACAATTTTTAAGGTTCCTATTATGGTTGAGATGAAGGTTGAAGGACTCACTCTAGATCCCTTGACAAATATGCCAATAATTATTTTGAAGGATCTTGCAGGAGATAAAGCTTTGCCAATATGGGTTGGCTATTTTGAAGCAAATGCAATTGCATTGGAAATTGAAAAAATAAACACGCCACGACCTATGACACATGACCTTCTCAATAATATAATCTCATCTCTGCAAGCCAAGGTTAAGCATATTTTGGTAACAGACCTTAAAGATAATACATTTTTTGCGGAGATCTTGGTCATTCAAAATGGAAGTGACATGACAATAGATTCTCGCCCTAGCGATGCGATAGCCCTCGCGCTAAGAAGTAAATCTCCAATTTTTGTTGAGGAAAAAGTTATTGAAGCCGCAAAGAGTTTGGATCTACCCGATCCGGACAAGTTACAGAACCAAGAAAAAAAACAATGGAAAGACTGGATCACAAGTATCAAGCCTCAGGATTTTGGAAAAATTTAAGCAACGCCCACCTATTTCTGGCTTTTCAAGCTTAAGTATATCTCATTATATTTTATAATAATATTGTTTTAGTTTGATTTATCAATTAAATAAAAGTTAAACATTAATTAACTCTATTAACAATGTTTCAACTAAACCTAAAGAAACCGCAGGTGGTAAGGTGAAAAAAATAGGGCTGTTTTGCAAACCTAAAGCACCATCCGCAGCTAATACTCTTCGCAAACTCACCCATTGGCTACGTAAACTAAATTGCCAAGTTTTTTTAGACACGGCCACTGCAACGATCATCAACGAACCTTCATCTCATTCAAAAGCTACCGTTTCTGAGATTGCAGATTTGCTAATAGTGCTTGGGGGCGATGGCACACTTTTAAGTGTAGCCCGAGCAGCTCACTCTCACAATGTTCCTATTCTAGCAGTAAACCTTGGTAGTCTTGGGTTTTTAGCTGAAATTTCATTAGATGAGCTTTACCCCACACTAGAAAATATTCTAAATGATAAATTTGAAATTGAAAGCCGTATGCTACTCAATGCATATATTTGGCGAAATGGAGAAAAGGTCGAAGACTACAATGTTCTAAACGATATAGTTATAAACAAGGGTGTTGTTGCCCGCGTTATCAATCTTCAAGTTTTGGTCGATGGACAATATATGACATCATATAGAGCTGATGGTCTAATTATTGCGACCCCAACTGGTTCCACAGCCTATTCATTGTCTGCCGGCGGACCTATTATTCATCCAAGCATGCAGACTCTAGTGCTAAGTCCGATTTGCCCATTCACACTAACGAATCGTTCAATACTAATACCTGATCAATCCATCATTCAAGTTAAGCTAGACGCTGAATATAATGACGTAAGAGTAACTCTAGATGGACAAGAGAGTTATAAGATGAAAGCCGGTGATATTTTAGAAATCCAGAAAACAAAAACCACTCTCCAACTTATCAAAGGACCAAATAAAAATTACTACAAAATACTCCGAAAAAAATTACACTGGGGCACTCAAAATGTATCGGATATTTCCTAAAAAACCATTCTCTGGTTTTAAAATTATTTCACTGACTTAGTGAAATCGAAACCAAACTCCCTAGACCATGAACAAGAGTATAGTTGCTTGTAAAAAAAAAATTGATATTAATTCGCCTGTGATACTTTGGGATTCTAAAGGCGGGTTGACTTGCCCAAATCGGAGAGGTCGTTCAGCTTGCAGTCAACACAATTCCACTTTAAATAACAACCCTCCAAAGTTAGAGTCTGAGTATTCTATTGAAAACCAAGACGAGGCATATGAAGAGTTAAAAAGTAGTGTCTATCAACTCATAATCCATTATGATGCATGCTATTCTTCCCACCATTGCCATGAAGTCATATCAGATAGCACATTCAAGGGAAGTCACTTTTATTTAGATCTTGACGGCACACTCTACCAGACGTGCGACCTTTACTGGAAAACCAATACTGCTCCTGCAGATGATAAAAATGGAAATGAACGTTCGGTTCATGTTGAAATGTCTAATTTATCGTGGGAAGCGCTTAAGTCAGAGTCTGAGTACCATAAAGTAAGATCGGATCAGTACCGACAAAAAAAAGACCGCTGGGAACTGTCTCTTTCTGCTCAATGGAAAAATTTAATTAGGACCCAAAACTTTCATGCTTATGCTGCCAGGGGATTCGGTAAACGTGGCTACTTTAGCCGACGAATCAACGGTAAAATTGTACGCATGTGGGATTTTACAAATGA
>CAJJDL010000180.1 GCA_905182935.1 uncultured Nitrospinaceae bacterium
TAGGGACTGAACTTACAGTAGCAGTGATGATAGGTGCAGCTATAGGTTTTGCGCTTGATCGTTATTTAAGTACGAAGCCATGGTTCCTTGCAGTTGGTGTCGTGATAGGGGGAGCAGCTGGGTGTCTTAATGTTTACCGAATTTCGAAAGAAATTAGTATATATGAAGATACAGACCCAAATAATGATTCTTAACTTGATACTCTGTCAATAAATGGAAAACCCACTACATCACTTTGAGATTCATCCTATTATTCATTTAAGCTTGATGGGATTTGATATTTCGATCAGTAAGGCGATAATTGCCATGTGGGTTGGATTGTCTATTGTTTTTGGACTATTCATGCTCGTGGTAAAAAGTGGAGTTCGTATTGTTCCGGGGAAACTGCAGATTGTCGCTGAAATGTCCTTAGGATTTATTAAAGAAATGGTGGAGGAGTTTATCGGTAAAAAAGATGCTCCTAAATATTTTCCATTTATTGCTACTATATTCTTTTTTATCCTTTCCTGTAATCTGATTGGAATGATACCTGGGTCTTATACAATTACCAGTCAACTTGTTGTCACAGGTGTTTTTGCTTCCGGTATTTTCATACTTACTCTGTTTATAGGTTTTGCGAGGCATGGGTTGCGTTTTTTTGGTATTTTAGTTCCACCAGGAGTGCCTAAAATTATGATTCCGATCATGATTCCTATCGAAATTATTAGTATGATTGCTCGGCCGGTTTCACTTGCGGTAAGGTTATTTGCTAACATGACTGCCGGTCACACGATTCTTTACGTTTTATTTGGTTTAGCTTTGTCAACGCCTTTGATGATCGGTTGGTTGCCTTTTGGATTCACTGTGGCTATTAATGGTCTAGAAATAGCGATTGCTTTTATTCAGGCGTATATTTTTACGATTCTGACGTGTGTATATATTGGAGATTCTATTCACCTTCATTAATTAGTTTTACTTTTTTATAGGAGATAAGAGCATGGAATTAGGAGCGGCAGCATTAATTGGGATGGGTTTGTGTGCGGCTGGATTTGCTGGAGCTGCGGTGGGAATTGGTTTTATTTTTGCCCAGACGATTGAAACTGTTGGTCGGCAACCCAATGCCGAAGCACGGATTGCAAAATATTGTTGGATTGGGTTTGCTTTAGTAGAGGCAGTTGCTCTTTATGGGCTTGTGCTTGCTTTCATTATCATGGGAAATATTAAATAGAAATATTTACTGTTACCTTTATGATTATCAATGTTCAATTTAAATCAACCTTATATAAATTAATAAACGATGCCACAATTCGAGCAAATTGAAGTATTTCATTCGCTAATATTTTGGTCTTTGATATCTTTTGCTATTCTTTTCTTTTTATTGAAGAGATTTGCGTTTCCACCTATTTTGGAAATTTTGGAAGAACGTGAAAATAAAATTCGCTCTGAAATTAGTGACGCGGAAAAATTACGGCAAGAGGCAGAGGGGATTAAGGCTGATTTAGGTAGGGAGCTAAAAAGTGCCCACGAAAAGGCCCAGATCATTATCCAGATGGCCGGGGATGAATCAAAGAAAATACAAGATAAATCGATAAATGAGACTCAGGTGAAGGTTCGACAAATGCTAAGCGATGCCGAGCAGGAAATTGAAATCACTCGAAACAAGTTGCTTAACGAGATAAGGGGTTACACGGCAGCGTTAACGATGGCTTCGACAGAAAAGATTTTAAAGAAGGCTTTGAGTGATGATGATAAGAAGCGGCTTATCGATGAATCTATCGCAGAAGTTTTGCAAGAAATGGAAAAGCAAAAAAGCTAATTTAATCTGATGGAATTTTTATGATTGAAAATGTAATAAGTAAGCGTTATGCAAAGGCACTTTCAGGCAGTATTTCTGATGAGGCTTCGCTCAACCGTGCGCTAGAAAATTTAAACGATTTTGGGAATGCTTTTGAAGCTGATAGGCAATTAGAGCGTTTTTTCTCACACCCGGGCATTCCTGAATCTAAGAAAAGCGCATTGGTGGCAGACTTATGTGACAAATTAAACGCGGATAATGTTGTTCGGAATTTACTTGGATTGCTGATCCAGAGAAGAAAAATTCTGTTTTTAAAAAATATTGCGAGCTACTTTGAAGCGGTTGTTGATGAACGGTTGAATCAGTTACGAGTAAATTTGATATCGGCCCATCCATTAAGTAGCGATAATATAGAAAAATTAAAATCTGGTCTTAATCGAATTTTAGGTAAAACTATTCTAATTGAAACAAGTATAGATGAGTCGCTAATTGGTGGTATCCAGCTCCAAATTGGAGATCAAGTAGCGGATGCCACTATCAAAAATAAATTAGCTATTTTGAAACGAATAATCGAAAAAGAGGAGGTGGTGTAAGTGAGTTTGCGCGCAGATGAAATTAGTTCTCTCATCCAAAAACAGATTGAGGGGTTTGATGGGAACATAGAGCTTAAAGAGACAGGCCGAGTAATTTCGGTTGGGGATGGTATTGCGCGAATTCATGGGCTTGAAAATGCCATGTCTGGGGAACTACTTTCTTTTCCCGGAAACTTGGTGGGCATGGTTTTAAATCTTGAGGAAGATAATGTAGGTGCTATTCTTCTTGGTTTTGATAACGATATAAAAGAAGGAGATGAGGTTAAGCGAACCGGACGTATCATGGAGGTTCCAATTGGCCCTGAAATGGTAGGTCGGGTTGTAAATTCGTTAGGTGAGCCTATTGATGGCAAAGGACCGATTAAAACAGACAAGTTTGGACCTATTGAGCGTATTGCCCCTGGTGTTATTGAGAGAAAATCAGTGCACGAACCATTGCAAACAGGTATTAAGGCTATAGACGGGATGATTCCGGTTGGTCGCGGTCAACGTGAGCTTATTATCGGAGATCGTCAGACAGGAAAAACAGCTGTTGCAATTGATACTATAATAAATCAAAAGGGACAGAATGTTTTCTGTATTTATGTGGCTGTTGGCCAGAAACGATCTACAGTTGCACGTGTTGTAAAGACACTAGAAGAACACGATGCAATGAAATACACGATTGTAGTATCAGCATCAGCTAGTGAACCAGCTCCAATGCAATTTTTGGCTCCATTTGCGGGTTGCGCTATGGGCGAATATTTTCGCGATAATGGGCAGCATGGATTGATCGTTTATGATGATCTTACAAAACAAGCAGCGGCTTACCGTCAGTTATCTCTTCTTCTTAGAAGACCTCCTGGCCGTGAGGCGTATCCTGGAGATGTGTTTTTTCTTCATTCGAGGCTACTTGAACGTTCTGCCAAGGTGTCTGATGAGTTGGGTGCAGGTTCGTTAACCGCTTTACCTATTATTGAAACTCAGGCAGGCGATGTTTCTGCTTATATCCCCACAAATGTAATTTCTATCACTGACGGTCAGATTTATCTTGAGTCAGATCTGTTTTTTTCCGGTGTTCGCCCTGCTATTAACGTGGGACTCTCTGTATCCCGTGTTGGTGGAGCGGCTCAGGTCAAGGCTATGAAACAAGTTGCAGGTCAATTGCGTCTAGACCTTGCTCAATACCGTGAAATGGCAGCCTTTGCACAGTTTGGTAGTGATCTTGATGCTGCAACACAAGCGCAGCTTTTACGTGGAGAGCGCCTAGTTGAAATTTTAAAACAGGATCAGTATAGGCCATTTTCAGTTGCAGAGCAGGTTATCTCAATTTTTTCAGGTGTTCGAGGATTGTTGGATGATATTGAGATAGGAGATATTAAGAAATTTGAGATTGGTCTTCTTAGTTTTATTAGCGAGAAACATAAGGATGTTATTGAAAAAATTGAAAAAGAAAAGAAGTTAGATGATGCGTTGGAAGAAAAGATAAAATCCATTATCACAGAATATAAGGGTTTATTTTAAACTTGATTCTAGGTGTGAAATTATTAATGCAATTCAAATAAATATTGTGAGTAAGTAACTAAGTTATTTAGAAAAAAATGCCAAATCTTAGAGATATCAAACGTAGAATTAAGAGCGTTAAAAATACGCAGCAAATTACCAAGGCGATGAAACTTGTATCGGCTTCGAAACTGCGCAAAGCACAAGAAGCCATCATGGCTACAAGACCTTATGCTCTAAAGCTCATGGATGTTCTCAACCACCTTT
>CAJJDL010000181.1 GCA_905182935.1 uncultured Nitrospinaceae bacterium
ATAGGCATTGCTCATACTCGTTGGGCTACACATGGAAGTGTAACGCATGAAAACTCACACCCATTCATGTCGTGTGACGAAGCATTTGCTGTAGTTCATAATGGGATAATTTCCAATTATCGCTTGCTTCGAGAAGACTTAATAGGTGAAGGCCATAAATTTTATTCCGAAACAGATACTGAAGTAATTCCTCATTTATTGGAAAAGTATTATAAAAAGTATAAAAATGTTGAGACAGCATTTTTGAGTACTTTAAATATATTGGAAGGGACTTTTGCGATAGCATTGATTTCAACCTACCACCCTGGTCAAATTTTTTGCGCTAGAAGAGAATCTCCATTGATGATTGGAATCGGGGACGAACAGAAATTTGTTGGATCCGACTTTAATGCATTCATCGATTACACGAAAAACGCTATTATCATAGAAGATGGTGAGTATGCCATTATCTCAAGAGATTCTTATGTGGTGAAAAGTTTTTTAACTCGAGAAGAGGTTGTTAAGTCTATTACTAAAATAGAATGGGATAGCGAAACAGCAAAAAAAGGTGGTTACCCGCATTATATGCTCAAAGAAATTTATGAACAACCGCAGACTATTAATACTGCTTTGGAGCTGGATTCAAGTTTAATGGATCAAATGGTGGATACAATTCATGAAAGAAAAAATACTTATTTTGTGGGAGTCGGAACGACATTTTATGTGGCACAATTTGCGAATTATTTGTTTTCTTCACTTTCCGGTCGTTTTATTCCAGCAATTAGTTCTGATGAGTTTATATCTTTGGCTAAAGTGAACAATGATAGTCTAGTTTTTGCTCTTTCTCAGTCAGGGGAAACCTTTGATACCATCAGGGCACTAAAATTTGCAAAGTCGCAGGGAGCCAAAACCGCTGCAATAGTTAATGTTATGGGATCTTCCATTTCTAGACAGGTTGATAATGTTATCCTACAAGGATCGGGCCCGGAAATTTCTGTTATTAGCACTAAAGCGGCATTTGCGCAGATGATTACTATGGCACTTTTGGCTTTGAAACTAGGCTTAAAGAACAAGACAATAAAACGCAAAGAATATGATCAATCTATTAATGCACTTTCCGAGTTGCCTAATATCATACAAAATATATTAAATGAACGGTCAGGATTCATACACCGTATCGCAAATAGATACTCTAAAATTAAAAACTGGCTTTATTTGGGGCGAGGAATTTACTATCCAGTTGCTCTAGAGTCAGCTCTTAAAATGAAGGAGGTGGCTTATGTGCACGCAGAAGGAATGCCTGGGGGGTTCTTGAAACATGGGACCTTAGCAATGATTGATCGAGAGGTAAATTCTATTGTTTTTATTCCACCTCGATCAGATAAGGCACTTTATGAAGCAACAATTCATACTGTTGAAGAAATTCGTGCTCGGTCTGGATTTGTTCTTGGTCTCCATTTTGACGAAAGAGGCAAAAACAAGGATTTGTTTAGTGAAGAAATTATTCTTCCAAATGTACGACCAATTGTTGCACCATTTATACAACTAGTGATTGGTCAGTTATTCGCTTATTTTACAGCAATATCCCTCAAACGAAATATTGACAAACCTCGGTCACTTGCTAAATCAGTTACTGTCGGATAGTTATCTTCTAGGTAGATAATATTTCACTCTATTCTCTATCGGCAACTAGATTAAGTTGTTGCCATGGCTTTAATTGGTCTGTTAGAGTGCGTGATCCTTATTTTAAAAACTCATATACATTAACTTTATGAATACAATTAAGACTGCTCTAACTGTTGCTGGGTTTGATCCAAGTGGTGGGGCAGGGCTCCAAGCCGATTTAAAGACCTTCTCAGCATTTAGAGTAATTGGTAAATCAGTCGCTACTTCCATAACTATACAAAATACAACAGGTGTTAAAGGTGTTCATGATATTTCAAGCGAAATAGTTGAACAACAAATAAAGGTTATATTGGAAGATGGGATCCCTGGCGCAGTTAAAATAGGAATGCTAGGGAACGAATCAATTGTTGAAACAGTTGTTCGTTTATTTCGTCGTTACCGTATCAAAAACCTTGTTGTCGATCCTGTAATACGTTCTTCTTCGGGTAAATTATTACTGTCGATGAAGGGAGTAGAGATGTTAAAGGCAAGGGTTTTCCCTTTAACTTTATTGTTAACACCAAACTTGTATGAAACCGAAGTCTTGTCAGGAGTGAAAATCCGGAAACCTTCCGATAGACTCCGAGCAGCCCGTATTTTGATAAAAATGGGCGTTAAAAATGTTCTTATTAAAGGAGGACATTTAAAAGGTGAGCCACAGGATTTTTTCTTTGACGGGAAACGGCCACTTCTTTTAGATGCCAATCGTATTGCTGGAGGTGATATTCATGGGACAGGTTGCACCTTAGCTTCAGCTATTACTGCAGGTTTAGCGCAAGGTAAGAATGTTGTCACATCGGTTAGAGAGGCAAAAGGATTCATCGAAGTTGCGATAGCAGCGGCTGTTAAATCAGGAAAAGGTACGGCTCAAGTCGAACCATTGGCTGGTCTTTACAAAAACGCTGAACGCTACAGAATAAATGATCGTTTTTTTCGTGCTGTTGAAGTTTTGAAACAATCATGTGTGGGCGCTTTGATTCCAGAGGTTCAGTCTAATATAGGGTTTGGTATAGAGGACGCAAGAGTGCTAGGTGATGTAATTGGATTTCCCGCACGAATTATTAAATGTGGTGAGAATATTTTAATTCCTGTATCACCTTGTTTTGGGGGATCTCGCCATGTTGCTGATATTGTTTTGACTGTTATGCAATTTGACCCATCCAAACGCGCAGTTATGAATATAAAATATAATGCAGATTTAATTAAGGTGTGTAAAGACTTGAAGTTTAGCTTAAGTTCTTTTGACCGGGCTAAGGAGCCTAAAAAAATTAGAGCACTTGAGGGGTCATCCTTGGAGTGGGGCACGGCTTTTGCCATAGGTAAATGTGGGTTCGTGCCAGATATAATATTTGATAAAGGAGGGATGCGAAAAGAAGAAATGATTCGAGTAATTTCAGAAGATATAGAAAGCCTTATAGATAAAATATTAAAAATTCATAAGCGCTATTCGCAATTATTAAGAAGACGTTAAAGCTTCGACTTATCTATTAGAATATCGGATTTTTCTTTGAGATTTTCTGTCCATTCCAGAAAAAAAGTATTTCCTTTTTCTAGTTTTAATTGAGTCCGTAACTCCTCCAATTCTTCTAGTTTTGGAGTATCTGCTTTTACTCGTTCTTGAAGACGAATCAGGTAATAGTTGTTTCGATGCGCTACCCACCCAGACTTCCCTTTGTCTAGCTCAAATGCTTTGGACTTCACTTCTTTTAAATTACCTATTCCGGGAATAGAATCAGATCGATTGAAATATGGAGTGTGCTGCAATTCTAATCCGAGTTCTTTTGAGGCAGACTCAAGGTTGATAGTTCCAGTAGAAATTTTCTTGGCGACTTCTTCAGATTTTTTAATCGATGCAATTAGATCTTTATCCTCTTGAGCTTTTTTTTGAACTAATTCCTTAATGTCATTGAACTCAGGAATGTAGGCTTTTTGTCGTGCCAAGACTTTTAATACAAAAGCTGCCTCAAGAGAGTATACGGGTTCTCCAATTTTGTTATCTTCAAGTGTAAATGCCTGATTAAAAAAGTCAGGGTTGGCTCCAATATCTTGATCTACATGGTTTTGTCTTGAAATAAATTGAGTCGTTTGAACTGCTAATTGATTTTCTTGAGCGGCAAATGCTAGGTTCTGATCTTTCTTAGCTGAGCGATGTATGTGCTTGGCCGTACGTCGCATTTTTTGCCGAGTTTTAATTTCTTTAA
>CAJJDL010000182.1 GCA_905182935.1 uncultured Nitrospinaceae bacterium
CGGGTTGCAGCTAGCCACATCCGTATCGGGACCTTCCAGTTTGGTGCTGCACGAGGTGATGTCGACAAAGTACGTAAACTTGCTGATTATTCTATTGCACGCCACTATCCCGACACAGCTAATGCAAAAAATCCATATCTGGCATTCTTCGAAGCCGTCGCTGAAAAACAAGCCGCCCTAGTTGCACACTGGATGAACATCGGTTTCATCCATGGAGTTATGAACACTGATAATATGACTATCTCAGGTGAAACTATCGATTATGGACCCTGCGCCTTTATGGATACCTATGCATCGAACACGGTTTTTAGTTCTATCGACACTCATGGCCGCTACGCGTATGCTAACCAACCAGCGATTCTCTCTTGGAATCTAACTCGATTAGCGGAAACTCTGGTTCAGTTTGTTGACCCAAATAAGGATCAGGCTATTGAATTATTAACCGAAACTGTCCAGCGTATTCAGCCTCTCTATGAGGCTTACTGGCTGGCCGGGATGAGATCCAAAATCGGTTTGTCAACGGAAGATCCTATCGACCTCGAACTAGTCAACGATCTACTATTATTAATGGAAGAAGAACATGCCGATTTCACACTTGTCTTCCGTCGCCTCTCTCAATCCTTGCGGGGAGATAGCGATCCGGTAAGACAACTGTTCGAAGAACCTGGTGCCTTTGACCTCTGGGAGGAACGTTGGCAGAAACGCCTAGACCAAGATGGAGTTGCGAAAGAGGCTTGTGCGCAGGCAATGGAGCGAGTTAATCCGATCTATATTCCTCGGAACCATAAAGTCGAAGAAGCCTTAACTGCCGCAGTCGATCACAAAAATATGACTCCCTTCTCTGAGCTACTCTCTGTTTTAAATCATCCCTTCGACGAGGTTGTGGGAAAAGAAGCTTATGTCTTGCCAGCACCGACTAAGGATGTTCCCTATCGGACTTTCTGTGGGACCTAAATGGTTTTATACTAGTTAGTAGAGCCCTATCGGCTCCATATTCGATAGCCCCATAAATTAGTGCGAGTATTTTTCTGAAAATAATATGAATATTAAAAAAGACATGGCTACCCTTATAGATCTATCAAGAAAGTTTGGGCAAACATTTTGTGATAAAGACACTTTTGAAGAAATATCTTCAAACCATATAGTCCAGCAATGGAAATACAACAGTGATACATTTATAATAACTTTCCCAACAACTCAAAGTAATGAAATAACAGTAACCAATTATTACGCAAAATTAAGAAGGAAGTTAACGGAAATAAACTTAGCAGCACCCACAGAATCTAGCATGAGATTGGTTAGTAATTTTGCCAGAGTAGAAGAGCTAGTCTTGTTAGATGAGTTATGGGAAGAACTCGGCACTGATGATGAAAGTTAATAAGTAATAAACAGTGTCAATTTTTTACCGTATAATATTATTATAGTAAGTACATTATAGTCCCCGTTCATCCTTAAAGTGTTTCTCGTATATTTTCTCTCCACTTTTTGACCATTTGGTCCAAAGGCCATCTTTTAACCCGTTTTTATAATTTTTTTCAATTCTCTTGATACCATTTAAATACCATTCAGTATCAAGGCCATTTTTTTCTCCATCTTTAAACAAAGTTTCATACCATTTTTTTCCATTTTCATACCATTCAGTATCAAGGCCTTGTTTTTTTCCATAACTATAGTTTCTTTTATACATTTTTTTTCCATTTTCATACCACGCAATAGAAGGGCCATCCTTTTTTCCTTTTTTATAGCGTTCCTCCAATTTTTTCTGCCCACTTTCATACCAAGAAGTATAAAGACCATCTTTCTTCCCATCTACATAATGCTCTTCGAGATTTAAATTTCCATTCTTATACCAAGAGGTAAAAAGGCCATCCCTTACCCCTATTTTAAAAAATTTACCTGACTCTTGCTGACCATTTTCATACCAAGAATTCGAAAAACCGTCTTGTTCCCCTTCCTTAAAATGCCTTTTAAGCTTAACTCTTTGATTATAATACCATTCAGTTTCAAGGCCATCCTTTACTCCATATTTATAATATCTCTCATACCATATTTTACCGTTTGTATACCAATGAGACTTAAGACCATTTTTTTTTCCATTTTTATAATTAATCTCAGACATTTTAATTCCATTTTCATAGAAATACCTGGAAAGACCTTCTAATTGCGCCGTCTTATAGTTTTCCTGTAACCTTATATGCCCATTTTCCCAATATTCTTTTTTAACTTTCAGACTCTGACTAGAAACAAAACCATTGTTATATAATAAAAAAAGCGGTGTAAAAGCAACAATAATTAAGACCGATTGGATACGCATACTTATAAAATCATTCTATTTAGACCTAGTTATTAAATATCTCCGTAACCATACAGGTGGAATGCTCAAGTTAAGATGAAATAAATTAGTTTATCTGTCAGAGGCGCTCACTTATTTCTAATTTAAATTCTCATCTTTTTCTAAATCAGACTGAAGCTTTAAAACATCGCGCATAAGATCTGGATAATTAGTTTTAGTCTCATCGCAGTATTTTCTTAGGCAGGTGTGCATAATAAAAACACAATTCCATTCATCAAATGATTCCTCTGTTTTTTCGCAACGTTTTTCAAATCCGGTAAGAGTTTTTTCTACCTCCTCCAGCATTATTATAAAATTTTCAACCTCGTCACCTTTTGCTGAATTTATATCAACGTCAAAACTCCAAAAAGTTCCATCTTCCCGACTTTTTTTAAACTCAATGTGGTGGTCTTCAATTTGACTAAAATTAATTCCAACTTGATCGCAATATAATTTGAGGCAGTTAAAACAAATCACAAGGCACTCGTAAACACCTAAAACATTTTTTTCGTCCTCCAGCATTTCAGAAATATCATCTTCAATTAAATCAATCATTTCAAAAAAAGCATCTAGGTTGTTTTTTTGGTTATTTTTAGACACGAGAATCCATTGTTCCATTTAAAAAGTATTAATTTTAGCTCAAATATCTAACGTTATAACAGAGATCTAAATCCAAAATCAATATTACAGCCCATAACTTATTGGCTTATTAAATTTTAAACCTAGTGAAACAGCGTATAACCCTAAGAAATAAGGTAACTTAAACATAGTGTCAAATATAATATCGAATATTCGTGAACTATTTAAGCGATTTTGTATTTTAGTGGGGCGGCCCTATAGGTGTCGAGCTATCCCAATATTTTTCAAGATTAGGTAGCAAGGTAACATTGATTGAAATGATGCCAAATTTTCTTATTCGCGAAGATGATGAAATCAGCTATGCACTCCGCAAATCCATCGAACTTGAAGGAGTTGATATCCATATCAAAACAGTATGCAAAGAAACTCCAATCAAAGCTGGTACTGTTCGCTTAATGTTTTATTCAGTCCCTTTAAAAAATTTAAAGTCGACTATAGCACCATGCTCTGGTGTACCTTTACTGACCCAGAAAGCACACGAGTGGGACTAAACGATAAAAAGCTACCGAACAAACTATTACTTACGAAGTGACTCAATACGAGATTAATAACCTTGGCCAATTACTGATAGGGGGAAAAAAGGTCTAATAAAGATACTGACAGAACCCGAAAGAGATCGCATCTTAGGAGTCACTATTATAGATTAACCCGCTAGCGAACTCATATTAGTAAAAAGGTATCATGATTGGCGGCGGAATTAATGCTCGAGTCATTTCTAAACT
>CAJJDL010000183.1 GCA_905182935.1 uncultured Nitrospinaceae bacterium
CTGATAAATTTTTAGTAGAGTTATTGGTTGTTTTTTGGCGATTAAATATTATTTATTTTAACGTTTTGAGCCAATGATCTATAATACCTTTTATCGGCTTTAAAAATTCTAAAAGCGCGGTATTAACTTTTTTTACTCCTTGCGCTATTTTGCAAAAGAGTGATATAGCAAATACATCTCCTTAATAAAAATATTGAAAAGAATTTTAATCATATATTAAAATAACAGACTTTAGGTTTATGTCTCAAAATATTTCTACAAATTTAAAAGTAACTCCGCTAATCGAAATACATAAAGAATTAGGCGCTAAGTTAGTTCCTTTTGCTGGATGGAATATGCCCATCCAGTTTGCTGGCGTTTTAAGTGAGCATAACTGCGTAAGGGAAAAAGTAGGGTTGTTCGATGTTAGTCACATGGGAGAAGTTGAAGTTGAGGGAGGCGGTGCGAAGAATTTTTTGCAATACTTACTATCTAATGATTTGGATAAAATGTCCGATGGGTCAATTCTTTATAGCCTCATGTGTTATGAAAATGGTGGGGTTGTAGATGATTTATTGGTTCATCGTTTTTCTGAGAATCATTATTTCCTCTGCGTGAACGCGTCTAACTCGGATAAAGACTATCAATGGATTGTGAAAAACTCTACTTCTTTCGATGTTAATGTAAGAAATACAAGTTCAGAGACATCACAACTAGCATTGCAAGGACCTAATGCTGTAAATGTGCTGCAATCTTTATGTGATGTTTCTCTAAATGACTTGTCCTATTATAATTTTAAAAAGGGTAGGGTGAATAATGTAGAGAGTATCATTTCTCGAACAGGTTATACTGGGGAAGATGGATTTGAGCTTTACATCACTCCTGAAAAGGTTTCAGAAGTTTATCGCGCTCTCATAAATAAAGGCCAGCCTTATGGAATTCAACCAATTGGCCTCGGTGCGCGAGATACTTTGCGTATGGAAATGGGTTATTCTTTGTATGGTAATGAAATTAACGATAAACCTACTCCGTTGGATGCAGGTTTGGGCTGGGTCATAAAGTTTAATAAAGGGGAGTTTCTTGGTAGAGAACATTTATTAAAACAAAAAGAACAAGGGTTGCAGAGAAAACTAGTTGGTGTAAAATTGCTCACTCGCGGAGTACCTCGGTCGCATTATCAGGTATTTAAAAATGGTAAATCTGCTGGAGAAGTAACTAGCGGGACATTTTCGCCTACCTGTAAAACAGGAATTGGGTTATGTTACGTGTCCAAAGAATATGCTGATATAGGCTCTCACTTGGAGGTGCAAATAAGGAATCAATTGGTTGCTGCTGAAGTAGTCAAATTACCATTTGTTCCTAGGCACGTTAAAAAATAATAAACACCAACATATAATTTTAAATTGGCTAAAGGGGGAAAATATGGAGGTCCCGAATGATCTTCTTTATACGCATGAGCATGAATGGGTTCGGTTAAAAGGTAATAGAGCTACCATCGGGATAACCGATTTTGCTCAAGGCCAGCTAGGAGATGTTGTTTTTGTGGAGTTGCCTGCAGAAGAAGCAGAGCTTGCAAAAGAAAATACCCTTGGTGTGGTGGAATCTGTTAAGACAGTTTCTGATATTTATGCTCCAGTGAGTGGTAAGGTAGTAGCTATTAATAAAGACCTTGAGACACAGCCGGAACTGGTAAATATTGATCCATATGGTAAAGGGTGGATGGTAGAAATCGAACTTTCAAATCCCAGTCCTGATATGCAGCATTTACTTAGTTCAGATCAGTACGGAAATCAGTGCAAGAACCAGGAATAATTAGGTTATTTTTTCTATTTTTTTAAACTATGCGTTTTATCCCTCATACAGAACAAGACATTCGTGAAATGTTGGAAACGATTGGAATACAGAATGTAGACCAATTGTTTACTGGTATTCCTGCCGGTTTACGGTTGGGTGATACACCCCTTAGGTTACCGTCAGCTCTTTCAGAAAGTGAGGTTGTTGATAAACTACGCCAGATACAAAAGAGGAACCCCGATCCGGAAGAGATGTCATCTTTTCTTGGCGCAGGTGCATATAGACATTATAGCCCAGCCGTCATAGGTAGCCTTATACAGCGAGGTGAATTCTCTACCAGCTATACGCCCTATCAAGCTGAAGTAAGTCAAGGCACCCTTCAGGCTATTTTTGAATTTCAAACAATGATAGCTATGCTTACAGGGATGGATGTAGTAAATGCATCAATGTATGATGGTGCTTCAGCTCTTGCCGAGGCAGTACTTATGGCACACCGAATAAATAAGAAAAGTGAATATCTTATCGCTTCCTCAGTTCATCCCGAATATAGACAGACTGTGGAGACTTACTTGAGGGGGACAAACCACCAGTTGGTAAATGTTCCTTACGATTCCACCGGCAAAACTGATTTGGAATTCATCCTAAAAAATTTAAATAATAGAGTATCAGCAGTAGTCTTACAAAGCCCAAATTTTTTTGGAATTGTGGAAGAGTATGAGGAGCTAGGTAAAGAATTAGCAGAACAAGGTACTTTGCTAATAGTTGTTGTGGCCGAACCGTTATCTCTTGGTATTTTGAAGCCGCCTGGCGAACGATTAGCAGATATTGTTGTTGGAGAAGCTCAATCATTTGGTTTGCCTGTGTCATATGGTGGGCCTTATGCTGGTTTTTTTGCAACGCGTGAAAAGTTTGTTCGGCAGATGCCAGGCCGTTTAGCTGGAGAGACAGTTGACCGAAGAGGAAGGAGATCTTTTGTTCTTACTCTTTCTACCCGCGAACAGTTTATTCGCCGCGAGAAAGCCACATCTAATATTTGCACCAATCAAGGATTATGTATGTTAGCTGTGACCATTTACCTAGCAGTAATGGGTAAGCAGGGTCTCCGCGAATTGGCGTTACTTAATTTGAGTAAAACTGATTATATGAAAAAGAAACTATCAAAAATTCAAGGATTTGAGATGCGGTTCAGTGGAGATACTTTCAATGAGGTTGTCTTAAAATGTCCGAAACCTGCCAATCAAATTAGAGATGCATTATTAGAGTATAAAATTCTAGCGGGGCTACCTCTTGGCAGTTACTATCCCGAACTTGACGACAGCTTACTGCTCTGTGCGACAGAATTAAATACTGTTGAAGATATCGATCTCCTCGCCGATAAACTAGAAGCAGTTTAGTTAATTTTAAAAAATAAAAACTATAGTTTTTCTGCTAACTCCTCGGCTGGGTAGGTGAAAATTTCTGAGAGGGTAGGGTGGTAATGAGGTAGTTTTAGCAAATCATGCACTGTCCCTCTGAAGTGCATTAGGGTGACCATCTGATGTATCAGCTCTCCTGCTTCAGGCCCAACAATATGTGCCCCGATAATTTCTCCGTTCTCTAAAGAGCATAATAGCTTTACATGGCCATGTGTTTCTCCCATACATAAGGACTTACCATGATCGTTAAAAGGGTATGATGCTACTAAGTATTGGATATTTAGTAATTTGCATTCTTTTTCTGATAAACCAACACTCGCTACAGCAGGATCAGTAAAAGTGACACTTGTTTTTAACCGATTGTCGAATCGACGCACATCTTTTTGGGTAGCGTTATGTGCTGCTACTTCTCCTTGTTCAATTGCAATATGTACTATTTCGTGGAGACCATTGACGTCCCCTACCGCATATATATGAGGGATATTTGTCCTCATCTCTTGGTTTACTTCTATACGACCCTCGAACGTTTTGATTGAGGCGGTTGAGAGGTTAAGCCCGTCAATATTCGGTTTTCTTCCTAGAGCTTGCAAAATTATTTTTGCAGTTACAGCTTTTTCCTGCCCTTCATGTGTAAAAAAAACTGTACGATTTTGTTTGGATTTATTTATTCGTAATAGTTTAGTTCCAGTAAAAACTTTCATTCCCTCTTCACGAAACCTAGTTTCAACTGGACGAGCTAAGTCAAGATCTCCCTTGGAAAGTATGTGATCACTTCGCTGGATGAGAGTTGTCTGTGTTCCTATTCGGCAAAAAAACTGAGCCAATTCAACGGCTACTGGTCCTGCTCCTAAAACAATCATGGATTCGGGTATCGTTCGTAGTTCTAAAACATCGTCACTTGTGAGGAAACCAGATTCGGTCAATCCTGGAATAGGAAATTCTGCGACTTTCGAACCAGTGGCGATGATAAATTTTTTTGCAGACAGCACACTATTTCCTACCTTAATTTCATGAGGCGAGAGAAAAGAGGCATTATTTTTTATTAGCGTAAACTTTGGGTCATTTAACTGCTGAATACGGTAGCTAGCAAACTCATTGATTAATCTAACTTTACGGTCATTGATTAGTGATAGATCCACTGAGGGGTTATCTAAGGAAAGACCAAATTCTTTGGCTCGTTGGAAAAGAGAGAAAATGTCAGACGAGCGAAGGATAGTCTTCGTCGGCATACAACCCCGCAGAATGCAAAGGCCACCAAGAGGTCCTTTGTCAACAATAGCAACCTTAGCTCCTTTAGATTGAACTGAATTTGCTGCAGCATACCCTGCGGACCCGCCACCGATGACGATTACATCAAAGTCCATATAGTGTCTAGTTAGAGTGTTTGGCAATCATCTGCGGTAAGTTTAAATTCTTTAAAACAGTCTTTGAGAAGGCTTTTAGCGTTATTGACCATGAACTCATCGCCAGTTTTTTCAAACATTTCCACTGATTTTAATAGATGGTAAATAGTTTCTTTTCCACGTTTCAATGAATAACACAGCATTGCGAGGTTACTATGTGCTTTTGCAAACTCTGGGTTAAAGCGGATTGCTTCATTATAATGATTAACTGCGTTGTCTGTTTCTCCTGTAAGGTTGCAAACTAATGCTAGGCTATAGTGAACCATTGGTGATTCTGGTTTAAGACGCAAGGCTTCTCTGAAGTGTCGTGCGGCTTCAATGTTCATAGGAAGTTTTGCATACCTTATACCTAGGTTGAATTGAGCCAGGAAGTGGTCTGGTTCAATTTCGATGGCTTTTTTGTATGATTCAAGGCAGGTTCTTGGATCCCCTATCTTACTGGCGTCAATCCCTTCTTGGAACCAGTCTTCTGCTGATTTTTCGGACTCAGTATTTTTTTTCATATTATTTTTAGTTCGTATAATTAAAAATGTTTAAATAGGTTATTTTTAGAATAACGACCTGTCTCTAGTTATGGGTTGAGAGTTATGCTACCTTATTGCAACGCGCACGGCAAGAGGACCTCGTTCATGTATTATATTTAATTATAAAGGTAAAATTTATGCCTATAGAAGCAGGGACGGATGAAGAGCGTATTATGCTTGGCCGCTGGATTCAAAAGGGCCACGGTCTTATCGTCGGTGGTTCATCTTTTGGTGATGCCTACTTAGATCCTAATATTGATCGTCCTAAAGATATTCAAGAAAAATCGGAAGAATACGTTGAATTTGACCACAATGCAGCTGAACAAATGCCATACTTGAAAGGCCGGTTTCGATATGAGTTGGAAAAATATTATCGAGATCGATACGGTCCTTATTTACCAAAAGAATAAATACTTTATATGTCGAAGGTTAAAATATTAGAAATAAACGAGGCTCCTTTGGATGGGATGGGGAAACAGATTAATCTTACCCATCCATTAACTGAGAAGGTATATGTCCTAGCAATA
>CAJJDL010000184.1 GCA_905182935.1 uncultured Nitrospinaceae bacterium
CTCCTCAAAAATTTGCTGTTATCTGTGAACTTGTTTTATGGCGAGAGCAAGAAGCACAATCTAGAGACTGTCTAGCCAAAAATATTGTGAGAGACGAGTCGCTTTTAGAATTGGCACGAAAATCCCCAGATAACGTTCAAGGACTTGAGTTAATTCGAGGCTTGCATAAAAATGAAATAGGTCGTAGCAAACAAATGATTTTTGCAGCAATTCAAAGAGGGTTAAACCTTCCGTTAAATAAGGTTCCTAAATTACCAGAATTAGATATCTATAAACCTCATCCAGGTGTAGAAGAAATGCTTTCCGCTTTTGTTCAAATTCGTGCAGAGCAGTTAAAGATTGAACCAAGTGTTCTGGCTGGCCGTAAAACAATTAATGATTTTGTGAAATGCTTTGACAAGAAACTCGACATTAAAAACCACCCTCTGCTATGTGGTTGGAGGAAGAATGCGATTGGTGATCAACTTCACTTGGTCTTAAAGGGGCAAAAGGCTATAGCTATAAATGATGAAGGGAAGCCCATAGATTTTTCTATCGAAGCAGGTTCTAACGATTCTTTCCGGTAATACCAATTTTTTTTAAGTTAACTTAAAATGTAGAATGGCTTATCGGTGTTGAATTCTAAATAATTTCTTCAACTCTCCAAACTGACGGCTTTGACGTAAATTTTCAATGTCGGGGTCACTTTTTAGCATTTTTTGATCATTGAATCCATTTTGGATTGCTTCTTTTAATGCTTCCATTCCCATAGCGGTTTTTCCTAAGAGTGAATAGTAGCAGGCAAGATTATAGTGGAGAAGAGGGTGACTTGGATTAATAGACTTAAGAATATTTAGATACTTTAATGCTAGGTCAAACTGTTTTGTGCTTAAATATGCGGTGCTAATGTTGATGTAAGATTCTTCAAAGTCTTTATTGTGATGTAAGGCCATTTTGTAGTTACTTATGGCTTCTTCGAAGTTGCTCTGCTTTAAGAGGTTATTTCCTTCATTATAATGGTAAATTCCCATGCGTTTCTGAGATTGTGGGTCTTGATGATTTGTTTCATCATGATTGTGGAGATTTTTTTCATGGTTAAAATGAGAAATAATTTTCTCAGCTGTTATTTTTTGATTATTTAGAACTAAATCTTTTGCAATATAAAAAAATAATCCAACCGCCATGAGGAGGAGTATTAACTTTAGGTTTTTTGCCAAGGTATTGATCATTATGGAATGTTAAAAAAATAAACTTGAAAGAGTTGGAAGTTTTACTACTATTTAATCAAGAACCTTGCTAACTCATTTGCTGATCCAAGGGAAACTGTATTATGAATTTTGGCTCCGTGAGAACATAAATTATATATTTTTGTTTTTGGGTTTACTTCAACTATTTCTTCTATTGCTCTCAGGTAGCTATACATTGCCTGGTTGGTGACTACTTCACTTCCGCTATTAGTTTCGACACTAATAGTTTTATCTTTTCTGCTTTTTGAGTAGTGTATTTGGTTGAGAAAACTGCCATTACCTAGTTCGTCCACCATCTGATCGTTACTGTTAGAGAAACTGGAGTATATCCTGTTATTTGGAAATGATAGGTCTTGTCCGATAAGAAAAATTGGGTCACAGCCAAATTTGATTAAGGAGTCTAGTGCAAGACAAGAAACAGATCCTCCAGTTTGAGTACTTCCTTTATTATTGGCGTTAAATATTTCTTTATTTGATGGGGAGAGTTTATTTTTAAATACTATAAATTTTTCACCTTTATAACAATGAACAACTTTAGTGTTTGCTGTTGGTGTGAATATTAATTTTGCAGGACTATCAAGGTCTTCTTGAAAATACTGAAAGCTTTCTTCTTGTGGGTCGAGTGAAAAAACATAACTTGGGGTAATGTGCTCTCGAGAAAGAATTGGTAGTGCTGTGTCGACACAAGCTAGAACAAAATTTTTATCAATTTGTCTAAGGTAAGGCAGGATGTTATCAAGAGAAGGTCCAGCGCTAATTAATAATCCAGGTTTGCCTATGTGCCTCGAATTTAAACTGTTTATTCCATCACTTTGCGCCACTATTGCTTTATTTAACTCGTAGTTTGTCTTTTCAGCTTTGCCAAGAACGGCTAAGAATCTTCGCTCCATCAATAAAACTTCTAAGGAATTTGTTAATTTAGGAAAATTTAAAGGGATGCATTTAAATGAAGGCATATGGAATAGAACCTTAAGGTTTTCTGATTCTTTTACCTGCATTCGCTTCATATGAGTTGTGATTTCCATTGAAACTGTTTCTTCATCTAATCCAAAAACGAGATGGAACCTATCGTCTTCAAATATTAATGATTGATCCCTTAGTATGATTGCTGATTGCAATAAATCTGGGTTTAGCTCTATAACGAGAAGATTACCATGGGGACCAATTTTCTTTAATATAGAGTCGATGTGATAACCTAGTCCAAAACCATAAAGGCAAACTTGACTGCCTACTTTTATTTCATTTGAAAATACTTGTCCTTCTTTTACCGGGTCATACATACTATGTATAAGTATACTATTGAGCCATACAGTATTTTCTCCAGTGGATGTAGTCTTTACCTTTACAGAAGAGGGTAGACTTTCTTTTAGTATTTTTACGCTGGGACTATCCTGTTTAAGTAGTTGGATATTTTTTTTAAAATACTGACTCATTGTATTGAGAGAATTATAATTTATAGAATCTTTTCAAAAGTAATCAATAGTAATGATTTATATAGTATTTTGTCTAATTTATAATAATTATTGGAATTTTATAATTTATTGAGTTCTTAAATTAATTATATCTAAGGTTTTTGATATGTTCTTGTAATCTTAATAAATTTATACTAAAAAGTTTATTGTAATTCGCCATACTTTATTAATTTTTTATATTCATGACTATGATGCAGCAAAATATTAAAAAACCACATGTACGAATACTTCCAGATGACTTAGCCAATCAAATCGCTGCTGGAGAGGTTGTGGAAAGGCCAATGTCTGTTGTAAAGGAGCTTGTTGAAAATTCAGTTGATGCTTGTGCCACGAGGATTTTAATCGAAATCGAACAGGGTGGGAAATTTTTTATTCGGGTTACAGATAATGGTGTTGGGCTCTCATCGGAAGATGCTCAGCTAGCTTTTTTACGACATGCGACAAGTAAAATTAGGAATGCTTCAGATCTTGAGAGAATAGTTTCATTAGGTTTTAGGGGAGAAGCGCTTCCAAGTATCGCCTCAGTTTCTAAAATCCGTATGATAACCTCTGATGACGAACATCGAGGGGGTACACAAATTGTCATAGAAGGCGGTGGAACTTCTAATGTTAAGGAAATATCTTGTCCACGTGGGACAACCATTGAGGTTTCGCAACTTTTTTATAATACACCTGCTCGGAAAAAATTTCTTAAAGGAGATGGGACTGAATCTTCTCACATTTCACAAGTTGTTACTCAGCAAGCCTTAGCATATCCACATGTTCATTTTACTCTGATCAATAACGATCGTAAAGTTATTGATGTTTTACCAACTGACCAAAATTTATATCGTATAGCAGAATTATTTGGAGCTGACCTTGCTAAAGAACTAGTGCTGGTAACTGCTGAAACGAGTGACTACCGTCTTAATGGATTTATTTCGAGCCCTGTTTATACTAGGTCATCACGTTCTGCTCAGTATTGTTATGTGAATCAGCGTTTTATTCGCGATAAAGTAATCTTTCATTCCACTCAACATGGCTATAGCCATCTTATTCCTAGAGGTAAGCATCCTGCGATTTACCTTTTTTTGACAATGGATCCAAAACTATATGATGTAAATGTTCATCCAGCCAAAGCAGAAGTTCGATTCGCATTTCAGCAGGAGGTCCATCGGTTTGTAAGTGGAGCTGTTAAAGAAGCTTTAAGTGCTAGTAAAAATATAGCTTTACCAAATTTGTCTCTAACTGGCCACAAAAATAATATGACTCAGCCGCAAAAAAAAATAGACTTTACCGAAACTATGAAATCAAGTTATTTAAAGACTCAATCTTCTGAAGACTTGTCTTCTGCAGTAGAGTTTATGTATAAAGTGCCAGAGTTGAAGGCCTATGACTCAATGAATGAGAATCATTCACGGTCACAAATTGAAATATTTCATGATAAACCTAACCCTGTTGCCAATCTTATTTATTCTGAGTTTGAGCCTCTAGGGCAGTTGGATCGGTCATTTATCCTGATGCAGGGGAAATTGGGTATACTGGTTGTTGATCAGCACGTAGCCCATGAGAGAGTACTTTATGATCAGTTTAGTAAAGCGGCAAAAAATAGAAAAAGTGAAGTTCAACAATTACTATTCCCGCTATCTCTAGAGTTTTCACATGGCGAGTCAGAACTGCTAGGCCGTTATCAAAAACGCTTGGGCGAGCTTGGACTCGAATTGGAGTCTTTTGGTAAGAATGATTTTTTATTGAGATCTGTACCTGCAATTTTAAAAAAGAATAATCACGCAGAAATTATGCGTGAAATTGTGGATATGCTTCCAACTGAAAATCATGAGGAAGTTCTAAATAATAAATTTGAAGAAATACTTATAATGATGTCTTGCCGTAACGCAATAAAAATAAATACGACATTGAACTTGAGTCAGATTAGCAAACTTATTTCTGACTTACAGGGAACTTCGATGCCATATACATGTCCTCACGGTCGTCCTATTGCGTTACTATACGAAATGGATACTATTCTAAAGAAGTTTTTACGTAAGTAATTTTTTACTCTAAGGTCAGGAATTTCTCTTTAGCGGGTTTGTTTATGGAGAGGGGGATTTACTCTTAATTGGTTATATTTTTTTACAGGTTTGTTTTGTTTAAACTTGTTATTGTTTTTATTCGTGTTGATGTTTATTTGCTAATGACTTTTAATTTTTGTGCTAAAACAGTCATAAAAAGTATCAGATAAGTATCTAATTTTTGGACATAGACTTTACTAGGCAAGCTCAATACCATTTTTTCTCAAAAATTTGTATGCTTCGTCTATCCAGTAGCGTTCTTTTTCGAGCTTGTAGTCTGGCAAGTCTTTTGATGAACCAATAATTGATTTCATCTGACTGATCGCTTCATCTTTTTCCCCACCCTTGTCAAGGAGATTTGCATAATGGTATTGAGCTTTAAAAAAATGAAATGAATTAGTTACTTCTCTATAGGTCTTTAGTGCTTTTTCATCTAATCCCGCCATTCTATAACATTCTGCTAAACCTAAAATAGCATTTCCGTAGTCATACTTTTTATCTATCTTAATTAGTTCTTCGAGTACTTCGGCACAATCGGTGAAGTTCTCCATTGCATGTAGAGACTTTGCTAGCCCATAGCGAGCTTCATTAGATTCGTCATCTCTTTGAATGGCCTCTTTAAACTGAATAACGGCTTTCTCGAATTCTTTTTGTTCGAGATAAGCATGTCCAAGTTTTTCATAATGGTAGGCTTTATTAAATTTGCCTATCATATCTTTTAGTTGGAGAGTTTCTTCAGTTTCTACATCATGAGGTTTGGTTTTGGCTTTTATTGTTTGAAGAATTGAGCGATGAGACGAATTGCTTGCTTTTGATTTAACTGTGAAATAGTAAGCTACTGCACCAACAGGAAAAAGAACCACCATAATAATAATCCATATGAAATGTTCCTTACGTTGCATGCAATCTATACACATCCAAACCATGAAAACTAATGACAATGTTATTAAAATATCCATGTTTAAACGACTCGTTCTAAATAGTTTATTTGAGAGAGAAAAGTAATTATAAAAATTATATTCCTTTTCTTATATTAATATTATTATTTTGATCCAATACAAGAACTTTTGGAATAAATTTTTCCTGACTAGTTGCCATAATACCATAAGCTACAATGATGATGCGATCATTTATCTTGGCTAGGTGGGCGGCTGCTCCGTTTATTGATATTTTTTGTTCCCCTCTTTTACCTTGAATGGCATATGTTATAAACCGGTGTCCATTATTGATGTTGAAAACATGTACTTGTTCATACGGTATTATACCAACTTCATTCATTAGATTCTAATCTATCTCAATGCTACCTTCATAGTCAATTAGTACATCAGTTACACAAGCTCGGTGTAGTTTTGATTTTAGCATTATTTGTTGCATCAGACGCTTCCTATAAAACGGTTGTCTATAAGTCTTACACTACCAATTCTAACAGCTAGTGCTATGAGTGTTTTTGGACCTATTTTTGATTGTTCTTTAAAGTTTTCTTGATCACAGACAGAAATATAGTCGATCTTGATTCCTTTATGTAGTTCAATTTTTTTTCTAATTTCAGTACGGATGTTTTCAGCTGATTGTTCACCTTTTAAAATACTTGCCTGAGCAGATTCTAGAGCTTGCGAAAGAGAACGTGCAGAACTACGGTCTTCCACTGATAAATGTCGATTTCGCGAGCTCATGGCGAGCCCATCTTTTTCCCTTACAATTGGATTACTCTTAATTAAGATTTCCATATTCAGGTCATTTACCATTGTCCGTATTACCTCTAACTGTTGCCAGTCTTTTTCTCCGAAGAAAGCAATATGTGGTCTTATAATATTGAATAACTTTAGTACAATAGTGGTTACACCACGAAAAAAACCAGACCTACTTTTCCCGCAAAGGTATTGGGTTTTATCTTCAACTTCCACAAATGTCTGAAAGTTTTCTGGATAGATATCATTTTTTTTAGGAGAAAAGAGCACGTCGATGCCAGTTTTTTTCAATATTATCTTATCTGAATCAATTATACGTGGGTAAGATTCGAAATCCTCTTTTGGTCCAAATTGGATGGGGTTAACGAAAATACTAACCACAGTGAAGTCACATTTGTCTACTGAGTTTTTAATCAAGCTTATATGT
>CAJJDL010000185.1 GCA_905182935.1 uncultured Nitrospinaceae bacterium
GACACTGTATAAATATATCTATTATTGCTAAGAGGTCGTTCTCCATTTTATTTTTAGAGATCTCATTATTGTCTTTGGAATAGTGAACTTGATCGTTTTCAACTTTCGGAGTGAAGACTGCTTATGACAATGGCCACTGCCTAACCGACTAGCTTTCTGATATACTCCACACACCGCAAAAGTACTAGGAGTTCCAGCATGAGAACCACTTGGAAACCATTGAGAAACAAAACCAAACTCACATTCTTACTCGTACTCACTTCACATTAAGAATGGTAACTTCTAAATATGGATATAAAAGACATCAATACACTCATAAAACTTTCCAGAAAATTAGGTGAGAGTATTTGCGATAAAGGAACTTTTGAAGAACGAAAATCAAAACACCTTATTATGAAATGGAAATATAAAGGAAATACATTTGCACATACATTTCCAAATTCATCAAAAACATCATCTATGAATCATCAATATTCTCAAATGCGAAAGAACTTACGAGCAAGTGGTTTAGAACCACCAAGTGAATTTACTAGGAGATTAATTGGTTCCATTGAACAACAAGAATTGTTAAAAAAACTTTGGGTTCATCTTGGGACTGATGACGAAGGTGAAACACCATATGGTGGAGATGTAGATAAAGAAAGATAATGATGCTTATGGAGAGATAACAGGGGAAGAATGGATGAATAGTCACAATAGTCCACATGCTACTGAAAAAGTAAATATGCTTAAAGGGAATCTTGGGGGGAATCCAGACATCGACAAATATCCACTTGGCGTTGCTATGTTTGATTCATATAAATATACTTTTCCCTGTAAAAACAATTAACCATGACTGATTATTTGACAAACTTTAAAGGTCTTGACTTAGCATCATGGTAAAGGCAAAGCAGACGGTATACATTAAAATGAGGGTCTTATGGGTTTAGAAAGTGTTGCGAAATTCATTAACGCAGTTTCTTTTTTTGATGCATTTAATGAAAAAGAAAAACAAAAGTTTTTGGCAGATAAAGCCTGTTTTATTCAGTATAAAGAGAATGACTCAGTTTTTAAACAGGGAGAACAGGGTAACACTTTATTTCTAGTGCTTCAGGGGCAGATTGGTTTATTTAGAGTAGGTACTATTAAAGTTGCCAAGGGGAGAGTGTCTTTGAAAGAAGAGATAGAAAAACATATAACCAACTTGAATCCTGGAACAGTTTTTGGAGAAGTTTCTATGCTTACTGAGAGCAAAAGAAATGTTACCGCTCGGGTTTTTTCAAAACAAGCAGTAGTTATGAAAATTTCTAAAAAATTAATCGATAGTCTCAACCACCTTACGCAAATAAAATTTCATCGGCAGTTGCTGTTGTCTCTTGCGATTCACCTGGACAACATGAACTCGCAATTTGTTGACTTGAAATATGAGAATGATCAAATGAAGAAGGACAATCAAAACACCTTATTATGAAATGGAAATATAAAGGAAATACATTAGGCTCAAAGCTATATCCTAAAAATAAAAAAATTCATCTTTAAAATTAAATTATGAAAATATTTTTGTCATTAATTATCTTACTTTTAATTTTTCCATCAGCAAGTTTTTCAGGAAATTATAAATTTCAAAAATTAGTAGATCTAAAAAATCCATGGGGTTCATCTTTTATTAACAACAACGAATTAATAGTTACTGAGAAAAGTGGAAAAATTAAAGTTGTAAATATCAATTCTAAAAAAGTCTCAGAGATTGAGCATAATCTCAACTTTTTAGAATATGGTCAAGGAGGTCTACTAGATATTATTTACAAAGATAATTTAATTTGGATTTCATACACAGAAAATAGGGGAAATTTAAAAACAAGCACTTCGATTGCAAAAGCAAAGTTAAATAAAAAAGAATTAGAATTTAAGAATATTTTTCAAGCAGAACCCCCAATTGACTCTAGCTACCACTTTGGTTCAAGATTAGCGATCAAAGGAGATTATCTTTATGCGTCTGCTGGTGAAAGAGGTAAAGGTATGATTGCACAAGATCCAACTAAACATCCGGGTAGTATTATTAGAATTCATCTTGATGGAAGTATTCCAAAAGATAATCCAAAATTTGGAGGTAAATCAAATTGGTTACCTGAGATCTATCAAATAGGTATTAGAAATCCCCAAGGTTTAACTTTGTCTCCATTTGACGGAAAAATTTATTTAAGTAACCATGGCGCAAAAGGTGGTGATTGGTTTGGTGAAGCAAAAAAAGGAGAAAACTATGGTTGGAAAATACTAGGTTGGGGAGGGGAAAATTATTCAGGTATTCCAATTGGACCTAAATGGAAACCTGGTTTTACAAAAGCAATTCAATATTGGGTACCATCTATCGCAGCAAGTGCAATAACCATTTACAAAGGAGATGAATTTAAAGAATGGAATGGTCATGCTTTAATAACCTCTCTTAAGGATCAATCTTTAAGAAAATTGAAATTTAATGATTTAACTAATGTGAAGGAAGAAATAATTTTTAAAAATGAAATTGGAAGATTAAGGGATATACAAATTCATCCAAATAATGGGAAAATTTATTTTTTAGCTGAAGATAGTTTGTGGTTAATGGAAAAAAGTTAGAGGGGGGTCTTTGTGCAAGGTTATCTATTCGGTTTAGTCGCAATGTTAGTTGGTTTTGTGTTATCTGGCTGTGTGGCTAACCAGTTTATAATGAATAAAAGTTATTTTAAGAAACCGGTATTTTAAAATCTATTAATATCAATTACAGCTTCTCCCCTTTTTTAGTGTTTGACTCACCTTTCACTCATTTGGCTTTAATTTAAAAAAGTAAAGGATGAAGA
>CAJJDL010000186.1 GCA_905182935.1 uncultured Nitrospinaceae bacterium
GGTTTGATGTAGTATCAGTTTTGTGTCGTAAAATCAAATGTTTGATCGATTTGTAAGGAATATATATATTTAAATTTGTATGTATTTTAGTGTTTTGGCATTTCATAATCAACGACGATAGACCCTGAGCAAAGCGACTTTATGATTTTTACTACTGGTAGGTGGTTTGGGTGTGGGCCATATTTATTTAGATCTTCTTGATTATCAAACTCGGTGGTCAGTATAATGTCGTAGCTTCTATCAGATTCTGTTATGTCGACTCCAATCTCAACAGAACGAAGAAAATCAATGTTTCCTTTAAGGCTTTTTAGCGCATTTACTGCTTTTTCTATATTTATTTTATTTTTATCCAATAATTTGAACATTACGATATGCTTGATCATACTGAATTTTTTAGCCTCAGCTTAGGGTAAGATAATACAAAAATATTTTTTAACATTTATATCGTTATATGGCATCCAGCGTATTATTAAAACATGAAATATTTTATCACAAGTCACTTGCATAAATATTTTTACTTCAACATTCCAACTAAATTTTAAGGTAATGGTTTAATGTCTTGGATTATGGGAGCGGGAATGGGATTTTTGCGGGGTGGGCCTATGGGTGCAGTTATTGGTGCAGCCTTACAGCATGTTGTGACAAAGAAACTCCAGCATAAAATTCGGAAAAACCTTCCTGGCTTAGGTGATCAAGGAGTTTTTGTGACTTGTGTCGCTGTTGTTATGACAAAAATATCGATGGTGCTAGGTCCCGTTAAACCTCGCTCTAGAATTGTTATAAAACATTTTTTTCAAAAAAATCTTAGTTACTCAGTCTCTGAACTTGGTTTTGTGGACAACGTGATTGATGAAACGCAAAAAATTAAACCCGACCTTGGTCCTATTGTTAGTCAATATTGTAATACCTGTCACAATCATTATAACTCCTTATTACTTGCATTAGGGTATCAGGTTGCTTTAGTGGAAGGAGAATTAACGGAGAATGTGCAGAGAGAATTAAATCAGTTGTCTAAATACCTCAAATTATCTTATAAGCAACATGATCTAATTCGAAATAAGTATCGTCTTTCTACTTTAAAAACGCCTTATACTCGGTTAGGAATACACTCTGATGCTTCAAATGAAGAAATAAGAAAAGCTTATCTTCAAATGGCCATGGAATACCACCCTGATAGAAGAGCGCACCTTGGAGAAGTTCAAGCTCAGGAAGCTCACCTCAATTTTTTGGAAATTATGGAAGCTTATAAAGAATTAGAAAAAGATCGAAATATTTAAGGGCTATTGTTTTCTTTGTCTATTGCAGGAAGGTTTGGTTTTTCTGGTGGTATAATTCTTATGGCAATGACGGATTGAATTTTACGTCGACTTGTTTCTTTAACCGTTAGTCGAATGTCATCGAGGATCAACTGTTCACCGGCCAGGGGGATTGTTTCCAAACGATCTAAAATTAATCCTGCCAGCGTTTCATAATCTCCTGTTGGTAGATTGAGTTTAATAGTTTCATTAATTGCATCTATTTCCATTTCTCCATCAATAATAAACCCACCGCCTGGATAGGGTTTAAATTTTTTTTCTGACTTATCATATTCATCTTCGATTTCTCCTACGATTTCTTCTAGTAGGTCTTCAACTGTCGTAAGCCCAATGCAACCACCATACTCATCTACAACAACTCCCATATGCAGACCTCGTTTTTGTAGTTCCTTTAGAAGGTCATCAATTTTTTTATTTGAGGGGATATAATGAGCCGGTCGCACAAGGTGGGTCAGAGGCGCTTTTTCTATTGGTTGATTTAATAAGTCGAAGGTATTTAGGATTCCAATTATATTATGCATTCTTTCGTGAAATACGGGGAATCTGGAAAACCCAGTATCCACTGCAAGTTGATGTGCCTCTTCTAGGGTTGAATCGTCTCTAATGGCGGTTAGTTGAACGAGTGGCACCATGCACTGATCCACAGTGATATCTCCGAAATTAAAAATTTTGTGAATCATAGTTCTCTCTGTCGCATCCAATTCTATTGTTTGTGAATCCAAACTTAGGACTTGAAGTATTTGATCACGGCTGAATGTTTTTTTGTTTTCCTGTGTCAATCGAAACAATTTATTAGTGATAAAACTGGAGATACTTGTGAAGAAAATGATAATTGGGGAGAGCACCCTTAGGCTCATTTCAAGTGGCCAAATAAAGAATGGCATAATTGTGTCTGCACGATTTTGCAGGATCATCTTTGGGACGATTTCTCCCCAGAATAAAATTATAGGAGAAAGAATAATCATTGCTAACAGTTCGCCCTGACTTCCCATACGAGTAACCATATAGGCTGTAAAAATAGATGTACTTGAAACAACAGCTAGGTTTGTTCCCAGGGAGGTAGTGGCGAACAACTTTTCCGGTGTATTTAGTAAATTAAGAACTCTTTCAGCAGAAGAATTTCCCTCGTCAGCTTTTTGCTTCATTTTTATTCGGTTGATAGCTATCATCCCGATTTCTGATCCGGAAAAAAAAGCTTCCATAATAATAAAAATACAAATAAAAGTTAACGTGGTTGAGAGTTCCATTAAGCTTTCTCCTCTTTTTTCTGCTTATTACCGTTGGAGTCCGTGTTTACGACGGTAAGGTGAAGACTTAGTATTCGAGCACCTTTCATTTTTTCGATTCTAAATTTGAATTTTTCGTGAGCGATCGCTTCTCCTGAGCGGGGTATTCTGCCAAACAGTCCGAATACTAGTCCGCCGACTGTTTCATAACCATCTTCAGCTAACTGTGATTTGAAGTATTCATTAAATTCAGTGACTGGATAGGTCGCTAAAATCCGAAAACTATTTTCATTAATTTGAGCCAGAGACTTTTCTTCCATGCGCATCTCGCTATCAATCTCGCCTACCAATTCTTCGAGAATATCTTCTAATGTGACCAAACCACAAACGCTGCCATATTCATCGAGAACTACCGCCATATGGCGTTTTGTTTTTTTAAACTCTTGCAGAAGTTCCTTGATCTTTTTTGTTTGAGGAACGGAGAGAAACGGTCGTAGTATGCTCTTGAGGCTAAATTTTTCGGGTGGTATATGCTTTAGACGAGTAAGGTCTTTAGTAAAGAGAATTCCTGCAAAATTTTCTTCGTCTTTGTTGAATACTGGAACACGTGCATAAAAATTTTCTATAATTCTTGGCAATATATCTTCCATTTTATCATCTATAGATAATGTAAACATATCCACCTTAGGAGTCATGATTTCCAATACCGTTGTTTCTCCAAATTCAATGACATTATGTATTAATTCGCTTTCTTCTGAATCGATCACGCCCTCTCCTTCACTCATTTGTACCATTGTCCTAAATTCGTCATCGGTGATGGTGGTTTCTTTGTTTTTCCGCAAAGAAATTCCCATTAATGAGATAAAATTTTCTGCTAAAGATGTCAGAAGTATCTGAACTGGCTGAACAATCAAAGCAAATAACCTTAGGGGGTAAGAGGCGGAAAGGGCATAAGTTTGAGGAAACTGTAGGGAAAGTGACTTTGGAATTATTTCGCCAAATACTAAAAGAAGGAAGGTGCTAACACCTATAGCTATGCCGATTCCTAGATTACCAAATTCCGTTATAAAAATTGAAGTGGTAATAACCGATACGCTAATATTTACAAGTTCATTACCAATGTAAATTGTAATAAGTAGTTCCCTAGGCTTTTCTATTAAGTTATTGGCTATAAGTCCCCAGCGACCTTTTTTTTCTTTTAGTTCTTTTAGTTGAAATGATGTTAAAGAAAAGAATGCCGCTTCACAGGCCGAAAAAAAAGCAGACAAAACGAGAAGTAAGGTTAATGTTAAGATGCGAGGTAATATAGATTCTTCCAAAACTTCAATTAGCTCCGAATATGGTCAAATAGGTGATTTTTAATTATTTAGTAGGTAGATGCTACTTTAGAAGACAAGTTCAGCTCCTTTTATTTGGCTTGAAGTGATCGAACCCTTTTGTCATCTTAAGAAAAATGGTCTTACCAGTTTTCTTTTTAAGCTGTATCTTTTTGGGGATATTAGTGATTTCTCCGATATGTGAAATCGGTATGTCAGTTTTTGTAAATAGTCTATTTAATTTTTTAACATCTCTTGGTGTTATTGTAAATAGCAATTCATAATCCTCCCCTCCCTGTAAAATCCAATCTGTTGGGTTATATTCTTTCTCTAGGCATGCATTGCGTAAGGCTTCAGAAAATGGAAGGTTTTTTTCGTAAAGGGTAGCTCCAATTTTTTCTGTGGTGCAAAGGTGAGCCAAGTCCTGCTCAAGTCCGTCACTTATATCAATCATTGATGTAACTTTTACATTTGATTTAGCTAGAAGACGAGCTTCTTTTATTCGAGGTGTCGGTTCCAGATGTTTCTTTACAAGCGTATCGCTGTGGTTTTTTGATGCAAAGCTTTTATTTTTGGATCTAAGTAGTTTGAGTCCCATAGCAGAGTCGCCTAGATTTCCAGTAACAAAGATTTGATCTCCTGGCCTTGCCCCTTTCCGATAAAAGACTCTATTTTTGACAGCTTCTCCCAATATGCATATATTTATAAATAAATGCTTAGGGGATGCAATAGTATCTCCGCCTACTAATTGAATATTATATAAATCACAGCTTTTTTTTAGCCCTGAATAGAGTTTATCAATGAATTTAATAGAAGTAGTTTTTGGAAGTCCTAATGAAATAACTGCAAGGTAGGGAGTTCCTCCCATTGCGGCTATATCGCTTATATTGACAGACATTGCTTTAAATCCAAGCTGTTTTGGAGAAATCGTTTTTAAATCGAAATGTATTGATTCAATGAGGGCATCTGTTGATATGAGTTGTGAAGTATTTGACAGAGTAGAAAAGACCGCGCAGTCATCCCCGATTCCTTTTTTTACTCGTTTTGAATAAGTATTAAATTTAGAGCTAAGATGTTCAATTAGCCCAAATTCACCTAATTGTTTCAGGTTTTTCATTTCCCTCATGTATGAGTCAGCAAGGTAAACAATATTTTAAATATTTTATCATGGCAGTGGGGAATTAAGTTAGTAGCTAATGGATTACATATTGTAAACAAAGGTTTATATTTTCCCTTTAAAAAGATCCTGTGCCATGGCATCGATATCAAATTTTTTTTCAACTTTTATAGAAATTTGATCGCCTTCAACAAGCCCTGAATTTTTAAAGTCTTCAATCTGGAAAGTCATTTCAATATGCTCTTCTGTCGTTGGAATCCAGATAGTGATAGACCTTTGCCTATCAGTTTTGTTTGGTGGACTTGTGACTTCAGTGAT
>CAJJDL010000187.1 GCA_905182935.1 uncultured Nitrospinaceae bacterium
CAATATCATCCAATAGTCTCGATACTAATCCTTCGGCCATTTCCATAAGAATCGCTTTATGATTATCACTATCTAGAATTTCTCTTCGCAAGCTATAAAAGACTTCTCGTTGTCTGTTCATAACATCATCGTACTCAAGAAGATGCTTTCGAATATCAAAATTATGAGCTTCAACTTTTTTCTGTGCATTAGCTACGGCTTTACTAACCATTGAATGCTCTATCGGCTGTCCATTTTCCATTCCAAGCTTAGCCATAATCCCCGAAATTTTCTCTGAACCAAATATCCTCATCAAATCATCTTCGAGCGAAAGAAAAAAACGAGATGAACCAGCATCACCTTGCCTTCCAGATCTGCCTCTCAATTGATTATCAATCCGCCGACTTTCATGTCGTTCAGTCCCTGTAATATGCAACCCCCCTAATTCAGCCACACCCTCAGCTAAAACAATATCCGTCCCTCGACCGGCCATATTAGTCGCTATAGTAACGCCGCCTTTACTACCTGCTTGCGATATAATTTCAGCTTCTTTTTCGTGGTGCTTTGCGTTAAGCACATTATGTTTTATCCCATATTTTTTCAGGTAAATACTCAACTGTTCAGATTTTTCAATTGATATTGTTCCTACCAAAACGGGTTGTCCCGACTTATTACACTCCTTTATTTCTTCAATAATTGCGTCAAATTTTTCTTGTTCAGTTCGATATATCAAGTCAGAACGATCATCACGAATCATTTGCTTATTAGTTGGTGCAATAACAACTTCTAACTTATAAATGGAATTAAACTCTTCAGCTTCGGTATCAGCGGTACCCGTCATTCCCGAAAGCTTATCGTACATCCGAAAATAATTTTGAAAAGTAACACTGGCAAGAGTTTGATTTTCATTTTCTATATTGACACCTTCCTTAGCCTCTAATGCTTGGTGAAGCCCGTCACTGTACCTTCTTCCTGGCATCATTCGACCTGTAAATTCATCAATGATAACTACCTCACCATTATTAACCACATAATCCACTTCATTTTTAAACAACGCGTGAGCCTTTAAAGCTTGCTGCACACAATGTAAAATTTCTATATTTTTCGGATCATAAAGATTCTCAATATTTAAAAATTTTTCCACCGCTCCAATACCCTCGTCATTTAAAGCTGCAGAACGAGCTTTTTCATCTACCTGATAGTCTTTATCTTTAACTAATTTCGGAATAACTGTGAGAGCTTCAGAATATTTTAAAGTTGATTCTTCAGCCGGCCCTGAAATAATAAGAGGTGTCCTCGCCTCATCAATTAAAATAGAATCTACCTCGTCGACAATAGCGAAATTAAGTCCTCTTTGAACAAAGTGTTCAGCAGAAAACTTCATATTATCCCGTAGGTAGTCAAACCCAAATTCGTTATTGGTCCCATAGGTAACATCACAACTATAGGCCTCTTTCCTATCCTCTTCCGATACATCATGGTAAATACGGCCGACGGTGAGTCCTAAAAACTCATAAATAGTACCCATCCACTCGCTATCCCTCTTAGCCAAATAGTCATTAACCGTAACGACATGAACCCCCTTACCTTCCAATGAATTTAAATAAACAGGAAGCGTTGCTGCAAGTGTCTTTCCTTCTCCTGTTTTCATCTCAGCAATTTTGCCTTCATGTAATATAATTCCGCCAATCAACTGAACATCAAAATGGCGCATTTGCAAAGTACGGATTCCTGACTCCCTCACTACAGCAAAAGCTTCTGGTAGAATCTCATCAAGACTCAATCCTTCTTTAATTCTAGATTTAAAATCGTCGGTTTTCGAACGAAGTTCATCATCACCGAGTTTTTTCATCGAATTCTCTAACAGATTAATTTGATCAACTATTATTTGTATCCGTCTAATTTCCCTGTCATTTCTTGACCCAAAAAATTTTCTCAATATACTCATAACCATAACTCTTTAACTCACTATAGATAAAAATATTGTATGACATTATAAAATGTTAAATCTCAACAACCAAACATAACCAATCTATCTTAACGTTAGACAGAAAATAATGATGCGCTCTAAATAGAGATAATGTTTTACTAAACTGATAAAAGCGGCTGGTCTAAAAATTAGAGGAGCATGAAGTTAGCTATTAAGTTTAAAAGCTAGTCTTCAAGAATATAATTTTTAGGATTAGTGGGTACTCCATTCAAAAGAACTTCATAGTGCAAGTGAGGGCCTGTGCTTCTTCCTGTGCTTCCTACCAGCGCTATAATCTGCCCCCTTTTGACTTTAGCGCCAGACTTAACTAAGTTCTTAGAGTTATGTCCATAACGAGTCACAACGCCATAACCATGGTCGACTTCTATCATTTTACCGTAACCGTGTTCACGACCTGAAACCGCAACAACTCCAGCAGCTGTCGCTCGAATAGCTGACCCAGTTCGAGCACCTATATCCCACCCTTCGTGTCTTTCTCGAAGACCAGTAAAAGGTGACTTACGGAAGCCGAAACTCGAAGTAACCCAACCCCTTGTAGGCCAAATCGACGGAGTAGCCTCAAGCAAAGATTTTTGATTTTTAAAAAAATGATCCAACTCTTGAAAGCTTATAGTTTGAACTTTTGCTTGCGCAGTTAAATGTCCAAGATCATTGGAAAGTTTACCTGCTAATGCTTTTGCCTCATGCGTTAATGAAGTGGTAAGACTATGTGAAGATAAACCATAAGAGCCGCCTACCCCCCAGTCTTGTTCAGTAGCTTGAGAAGTCCCTTCCAATGCAGTAATCACACGTAGTTTTTTCTCAAAGCGGCCTAAACGCGTCATTTCAGATTCAAAGTTTTTTATCTGAACTGAAATTTTTTCAACTTGAACCTTTCGTATCTTAGCCTCGCGTCTAAGTTCGGTTAATTCAATTTCGTCTTGAAATAAGTGGGCATATTTATAAGATAAATGTGTAAACGTTATAGCCCCACTCATAAAAATAAACAGCATTGAAAAAACACTGACACGAAACCAGTATCTTGAAAATTGATACCTCTTAGGGGAAGCTGAAGTCCCAGGAAAAAATACTATGCTATACTGTTCTTTATCCACCGTACCTCCAACATACAAAAATCTTAGTTACTTTAAAATGATCTTGCAATCCTAGCTATATCTCCAACTTCTGTCAACCCTAAATCATTTATTTTCAATGAGAAACCTCTTATTTTATGTCAAATCATTGATTGGTCTTAGTCTGTATTATATCTTTACATTAAAACCGTTTCGCTAGTTTTTCAAGCACCCAAATATAGAATACCTATCGGATTCTACTTGACTTTTCTTTTGCTTGAATATGCATAGGATTAAGCTTCAGGACTCTATTAAAATATTTTTTGGCATTTTGAGTATCTCCTTTTTCTTCATGTAATAACCCAAGACTAAAATATACCGGAACCAGCCCGTTTTGATGGTTAATTTTTTTATAAATTTTTTCTATATCCATCCATTTGGCAATAGCTTTATCTAAATGTCCTTCACTATATAATCTGAAACTATTTTGTCGGATATTTCTACTAGCAGCCAAACCATAGTTTTTAATTAGTTCAAATGGC
>CAJJDL010000188.1 GCA_905182935.1 uncultured Nitrospinaceae bacterium
AAAAAGAAAAAGTAAAGACGATCTCCGCTTGTTAACTAACCCATATAGAAGGAAAGCCCTATTAACTAAGGACATAAATCTTATCCTCATTAAAACCAAGAATCGTTCAACCGTAATGCCAAACCAAAAAAAAAAAAAAATTCTACTATTAATTTCATGGGCTGTAGCAACCTATTTACTTTTTGTCTGTTTTCGTGAAATTCAGATAGAACAAGCTTGGATCAAAGTTAAACAAGCTCATCCTTTATGGCTTTTGCTAGGAACTTTAGGAAATTTATTAATATTTGTATTCTGGGCAAAACAATGGATCATTTTCCTACCCAATAAGTTTGCAGTATCATTTAAAGAAATGTTTGAAATTAAGGCTCTTATGAGTACCGCTATGAACACATTACCTTTTCCTGGTGGACATGCCCTTGGAATTTTTCTTTTAGCAAAGAAAAATGGAGTTGGTCATGCTACTGCTCTTTCTGTAATGTCACTTGACCAACTTACTGAAGGAATAGCAAAGTTAACTGTCCTTTTAATTGTTAGCTTGCTGACTCCGCTTCCACCTTTTTTAAAAAAAGGATTGCTCGTGCTAGCTCTGGTCATTTTTCTATTCCTGGTTATTCTTTTATATTTTGCTTACCGTTTTCATGACTACAAAACCATAGAAACTAGTTCTAATAAAAAACTAAGGGATAGATTTGTCGATTTTGCTTCTCGCTGGGGACATCAACTAGAAGGTCTTCGCAACTTTAAAACTTTTTTTTATGGCATACTTTTAGCCTACGGTATGAAACTGGGAGAAGCGTCAGCTATATGGGGTATACAGAAGAGCTTTGGTTTGGATCTGCCTATCTGGAGTGTTTTGCTAATATTAGCCACATTGAACCTAACAACCCTTATATCCATTTCTCCCGGAAACCTCGGCGTCTACGAGGCAACTGTTTTTTTTGTTTACCAAAATCTAGGGGTAACTCCTGATCAAGCTATCGCATTGGCTATAACGCAACACCTATGCTTCTTAATACCCCTAGCTGGGACTGGGTATGTTTTTATTGTAAGGAGAAACTTTATTAATAAAAGAGATTAACCTAATAAAATACTGTTAACGCTAAACTATAAACCTTGAAAAATACGCACCTAATTTTACTTTCGGAAGACAAGACTTTTTTTTAGAATGTACATCCCATATAATGTTAATTTAAAGTACCTTGGTGATCTATTAATTTAACCGGAGAAATCCTCCATGAAGCAGGCCATTCTTAAAAAACTCGACGATGAACTTATGGTATCTCAAAAGGAACTACAGGTAGAGATCCCAAAGGCAATATTAACAGCAAGAGAGCATGGCGATTTAAAAGAAAATGCTGAGTATAAAGCTGCAAAAGAAAGACAAACTTTTTTACAAGCAAGGATATCGCTTTTGCAAAAAAGAATAAGTGATGTCACCTCACTAGACATGGAAAGAATACCAAGGGATCGGTCTGGGCTGGGTAGCACTTTATTTCTGAAAAACATTGACACTCAAGAAGAAAAAACATACCAAATAGTATTTCCTGAAGATGTCGACCCCGAGGCTGGTAAAATTTCTGGTGGATCACCTATTGGAAGAGCTCTGATGGGCAAACAAGAAGGTAGTGAAGCAACTATTTTACTTCCTGAAGAAAAGCTGAAATACGAAGTTATCCGGATTATAACCATTCACGAAAATTCAGAAGATCCTAAAGAATAAAAAATTTTATGTCATTCAAAAATCTTATCTCATTTGAAGAAATATCAAAAAACAGTTCTAATTTTCTAGATATTGACTCAAGACCCAACTGGAAAGAGGTGTTTGGTAACGACAACCCCTTGAATCTCGAAATAGGATTTGGAGTTGGAAACTTTATAATTGAGATGGGAATTAGAGAACCAAATGAAAACTTTATAGGCATGGATTTCTACCACAAAGGTATTCGAAAAGTTATCACTCGTCTTGAAAAGTACGAGATTAATAATACCCGTATCGTATATGGTGATGCAAAAGAAAAAATTGCTTTCTTGTTTAATAGAGAGGAGTTAAACCGAGTTTATATAAAGTTTCCAGATCCATGGCCCAAGAAAAGGCACCATAAACGTAGATTAATTAAACCTTCCTTTATTAAAATCTTAGCCGACAAACTGAAGTGTGGGGGAGAAGTCCATATCGCAACAGACTATGAATCCTACGCAATCGAGATTCTTGAATTTTTTGAAAAAGAGTGTCTTTTGAGCAACAAAAATGGAGTTGGTGAATTTCTATTCAAGAAAGAGGGAATACCAAAAACCAAATACGAAAAAAAATTTATAAATGCCGGAAAACGTATTTATTACTTAGAGTTTACAAAGTAGATTAAGAACCTTTAACTTTTTCCTGGAGAACAGTGTGTCTCAAGAACGCATTCTTATAGTTGATGACGAAATAAACATACTAAGCTCCCTTAAAGAAATCTTAACGGACGAAGGTTATGTTGTTTCTATAGCTGATGACGGACTAGACGCGTTAGACAAAATCCAAACAGACCCTCCAGACGTACTTCTCCTTGATATATGGCTCCCAGGAATGGACGGAATAGAAGTTTTAAAAACCGTCAAAACATACCATCCAGAGATAGAAGTTCTTATTATGTCTGGCCACGGGACGATAGATACAGCAGTAAAAGCAACAAAACTGGGCGCTTTTGATTTTATTGAAAAACCATTTTCTATAGACCATCTAACTCAATCTGTACGAAGCGTTTTAAATTCAAAAAAAACCCCCCTTGAAGCAACTAATAGTTCCTTAAAAAAAAGCAATGAGGTAATAATGGGCTTTGCCATGTTGATTGAGATACAAAAGGCCATTAAAACATATTCAGAGTCTAATGTGCCACTTCTTCTATTAGGGGAAAGGGGAACAGGTAAAGAATATATTGCACAGGCTATCCACCAAAAAAGTTCAAAAAATAACCTTCCTTTTCTTAGACTAAATTGCG
>CAJJDL010000189.1 GCA_905182935.1 uncultured Nitrospinaceae bacterium
ACCTTAGTTCTGTATATATACTTTAGAGCGGATAAAGGTAAGTTGATTTTTAATGTAAAGTCACTAAAAGTATTTTTTTATAAGAGTATATTCTTATTGAAATAGTTATTTATGCGCCTTTTCCAAGGCTCTAAATAGAGTTGACTGCGATGTTATTTATGCTAGTATTTGATACGTATAGGAGACCCCTCTAACTAATTGATTTTAAATACCTTTGTCAGCCGCCGAATATCTATCTAAAGGCAGGGACTACATAGACTCTGCTATTTGTAATTATATGCCGGAAGAGACTGTCTATCCGGTAAGTATTCATAAATCAATGATTTATAGTATTCTTGCCGGAGGCAAAAGGTTACGTCCTATTCTGGTGATTGCTGCTACTGAGGCAGTTGGCGGAAACCGAGAAGATATTTTACCTTTTGCTGTTGCAGTAGAATATATCCATACGTATACATTAATTCATGATGACCTTCCAGCGCTTGACAACGATGATTTAAGGAGAGGCAAGCCGACAAACCATAAAGTATTTGGCGAGGCTATTGCTATTTTGGCTGGAGATGCTTTGCTCACTCAAGCATTTTATCTCATGACTCATTCCGGGTTAATGAATGCGGTTCCGCCGGAAAGACTTTTGCAGGCAGCTCATGATATGACAGTCGCTATTGGAACGTCTGGCATGATAGGTGGTCAAGTTGTGGATATTGAATCGGAAGGAAAACTGGTAGATGCGAAAACACTGGAGTACATTCATGTTCATAAAACAGGATGTTTGATAAAGGCCTGCATACGGGCAGGAGCAATTTTAAGCCAAGCCAAGACGGAAGAGTTGGAAGCTTTATCAAATTACGGTGAACAAATAGGTTTGGCATTCCAGATTGTAGATGATATTCTTGATATCACTGCGGATGAAAGTCTGCTAGGAAAGGATGTTGGTAGCGACGTGGATAAAGGAAAAGCTACCTACCCTGCTCTTTACGGTTTGGACGAGGCTAGAAAAAAAGCAGAAAAATTAGTAGAAGAGGGCATTGCGTATTTGGAAATTTTTAAAAATAGAGCAGAACCCTTAAGAGAAATTGGACGATTTTTTTTACAGCGGACTTTTTAAAAAAGATATTAGCCCAATCAGACTTAGAGGAATTTATTTTTTTTTGACGCAAAAAATATATGTAGTCATAGCATGTTTAGTAATTACTTTTTAAGGTATTTTGATGAGTCAGTTTTTAGAGAGTATTAATAACCCGGCCGATTTAAAAAAGTTAAAAAGAGAAAACCTACCTAGCCTTGCCGAGGAGATTAGGCAGAAGTTGCTTGAGGTGATCTCCAAAACAGGAGGGCATCTTGGTTCAAACTTGGGTATTGTTGAATTGACCTTGGCCATGCATTACGTTTTTGATAGTCCCGTTGACAAATTTGTCTGGGATGTCGGTCACCAGTCGTATGTCCATAAACTACTCACTGAACGTAAAGATCGATTTGACACTCTTCGACAATATGAAGGGCTTTGTGGCTTCTCTAAAAGAGAGGAAAGTATTCACGATCATTGGAATGTTGGTCATGGCGGAACATCTATTTCTGCGGCACTTGCATTTGCTAAAGCTAGAGATCTTAAAAAAGAAAATAATAAAGTTTTAGCTGTAATAGGTGATGGCTCACTAACAGCAGGTATGGCTTTCGAAGGATTAAATCATGCGGGACATCTCAAGCCTGATATGATCGTAATCCTAAATGATAACGAAATGTCTATTTCCAGTAATGTGGGTGGAATGTCGGCTTACCTCAGTCAAATAATGACTGGTCAGGTTATGACCAAATTCAAAAAAGAATTAGATCAAATGCTTCTTGCCATTCCAGGAATAGGTAAAGAGGTTTCCGGGTACGCTCATCGCCTTGATGAAGCTGTTAAGGGAATGTTTATTCCAGGTCGTTTGTTCGAGGACCTCGGGTTTCGTTATATAGGACCTGTGGATGGACACAATACGAATTTACTGATAGATACCCTGAGCACGGTCGGTGAACTCAAAGGTCCGACTTTGGTTCATGTTATAACACGTAAGGGCAAAGGCTACGAAATCGCAGAAGAAAAAGCAGATGTGTGGCATGGTGCAAAACCTTTTGATATTGCTACTGGTGAATTTAAAAAAGGTAAAAAAGCGCCTCCTACATATACTAATATTTTTGCTGAGACCTTGATCGAGCTAGCAAAAGGAGATGAAAAAATTATAGGTATTACTGCAGCAATGCCAGATGGTACTGGTATGAGTAAGTTTGGTAAGGTTTTTCCTGATCGTACTTTTGATGTTGGTATGGCTGAACAGCATGGAGTTGGTTTTGCAGGTGCTCTATCGATCGAAGGATTTCACCCTGTTATTGCTATTTACTCTACATTTATGCAAAGGGCTTATGACCAGATAGTCCACGATATTGTTGGAATGAATCTTCCTGTTACTTTTGCTATGGACCGAGCTGGGATAGTTGGAGAAGATGGCGCGACTCACCAAGGTTTGTTTGATATCGCCTTTATGCGCACTCTACCTAATATGGTGGTTATGGCTCCAAAAGATGAAAATGAATTAAGGCATATGCTTAAGACATCTATTTATCATCCTGGTCCTTGCTCCTTGAGGTATCCGAGAGGTAGCGGCCTTGGTGTTGAGTTTGACCAGGAGATTAAAGAGCTCGAAATTGGTAAAGGCGAAGTAATGAAAGAGGGGACAGACTTGGCAATCATTGCCTTTGGATCTATGGTTGATTCTTCGATGAAAACAGCCGTCTTGCTTGAAGAAAAAGGACTTAGCGTCGCTGTGATTAATGCTCGTTTTGCAAAACCTATAGATAAAGACCTAATTAAGGAGTATGCAAAAAAAACAGGTTGCTTAGTAACAACTGAAGAACATTCCGTCCAAGGGGGGTTTGGTTCCGCAGTTCTTGAGGCTCTTCAGGACTTTAATGAGAATATTCCATTGAAAGTAAAGTGCATTGGAGTACCTAATATTGTTGTAGAGCATGGAGCACTAAATCTTATAAAAAGAGACCTGAAGCTTGACCCGGAAGGGATGGCTGAAACTATTTACTCTTTTGTTAGTGGTGAAAAAAAAGTCACGTCTCATAATAAAGGCAGTAAATCATCCTTTGGAAATGGCAACACGAACTTAGAAAAAAATAATAAAAACCCTATCATAATCAGAGAACCTATTAATGGCTAGAAGCTCTCAAGTTAAAAGGTCTACCAAAGAAACCGAAATAGAAGTTAGTCTCAATCTGGATGGTCGGGGAGAAAATGACATTGATACCACCATCCCTTTTTTGGATCACATGCTTTCACAGTTATCTCGTCATGGGTACTTCGACCTTAAGGTAAAGGCAAAAGGAGATATCCACATAGACTACCATCACACGGTGGAAGATGTAGGAATTGTTGTTGGGGAAGCATTTTCTCAGGCATTAGGAGATAAAAAAGGGATTCGCCGTTTTGCAGATACTCAGGCGCCACTCAATGAAGCGTTAGCTCAAACTGTTATTGATATCAGTGGGCGTGGATACTTTGTGTTCAACGTAAAGCTTCCAAAGTCTAAAATTGGTGAGTTTGATGTTGAACTTGTACCTGAATTTTTTCAGGCCTTTGCTATGAATGCCGGTATTACTCTCCATATGAATAGTCCTTACTGGGAAAATCTGCACCATATTGTTGAGGCCCTATTTAAGTCATTTGCTCGCTCACTTGATATGGCCTGCTCTTTGGACAATCGAACGGACGAAGTACCATCCACTAAAGGAAAACTATAGTGATTGCCGTAATTGATTACGGTATGGGGAACCTTCGCTCGGTGCAAAAAGCACTAGAGCATGTAGGTGCCAAAGTGATTGTGACCAATGACCCTAAATTGATTATTAGTGCTGATTCAGTTGTGCTTCCCGGCGTAGGTGCTTTTAAAGATTGCATGGCTAATCTGACTCAATTAAAGCTCGTTGATCCTATTCGTAAGTTTATCGACGGTGGAAAACCATTTTTAGGTATTTGTCTTGGTTTGCAGGTTCTTTTTGAAGAAAGTGAAGAATATGGACCCGTGGCAGGATTAGGTATTCTCCCAGGGAAAGTATTGAAGTTTACTAGCGCGAGCTCGGAAACAAAAGGTGGTCCACCAATAAAAATTCCTCATATAGGCTGGAATAATATTGAGGTGAAAAAAAAAGTTCCCCTATTTGATAAGTTGGGTACGGAGTCCTATTTTTATTTTGTCCATTCCTATTACGTAGTTCCAGAAGATCAAAGTATGGTGGCTACAGTCACCAATTATGGTGTCGAATTTGTTTCTGGTATTCAGTATAGAAATATTTATGCTTTTCAATTCCACCCTGAAAAAAGTCAAACTGTGGGCCTTTCCCTTCTTGAGCGGTTTTCTAATCTTAATTGAACAAGCCCGCCTTTAGAGATAATTCTTACCTCAAGGGTGTTTCAATGATTTTGGTTACACTCTCTCTATGGGGAGTTTTGCCTATAATTCTTAAGCTGGGGCTCAATTATTACTCTGTTGGGACTATAGCTTGGTTTCGTTTTTTCTTTTCATTCGTGGTTCTATTTTGGTTTCTTTTTATATTTCGATCAGGTTGTAGGCTTTTACTCCATCCACCTATGATAGGAATACTAGGTGGTGCCGCACTTGCGGTAAACTATTTTGGGATGACTCAGGGAATTCATCTAAGTGGAGCTTCTAATGCTGCAATTATTATCCAAGTTGCCCCCCTTCTTCTGGTTATTGTTGGAGTCCTTTTCTTCAAGGAAGTTATTAGATTAAGACAGTTGATGGGCATCGCCATAGCAATAATTGGGTTCTACCTGTTTTACTTAGATCGAGTTGCAAATGCAGTGAATAATCCTAGCTTTTCTGCTGCAAATGTATGGGTTTTAATCGCAGCTGTTGTATGGGTTCTGTATATGACCTGCCAGAAACAACTTAGTATAAAGTATTCCGCACAATCAATTAACCTTCTTGTATATGCTGTTGCGATGGTAATGTTAATTCCAATGGTCGAGTGGGATGAGTTCTTTAAGGGAGGAGCCGTGGGATGTTTTCTTCTAATTGCCTTGGGTTTAAATACTTTGTTAGCATATGGTGCTCTTGCCGAAGCTGTCGAATGCATTCCTCTTAGTCTTATCAGTATACTTATTACACTAAACCCGCTTATTACTTTGAGTGGGATGTGGATGTTGACTTCTTTTTTTGAAATAGGGGCACTTTCGTCAGAAAATATTAGTTGGCATGGTTACTTGGGTGGGCTTATAGCAGTTAGTGGGGTTGTTCTCGTGGTAGTGTCTTCTCGTAATAAAGTTAATTAGAATTAAGTATTATTTAAATTATTATAAAATGGTAGATCTTTAAAAAGGTGGAGTTATTTATTATTTAGCTGATGTAAAAATAGGAATATCAATTATCTGAGCTGCTAATAATGGATGGAAGAAATACAGGTTTACGTTCCATATTTATTATTTTTTGGGTAATAGGCTCTATTTTTTGGATTATGATAGGAGCTTTGGACGATAATTTTATGCAAAGCGCTATTACTATCGCTATCGGTTGGGTAATACTTTTCTTATACTTTTGGATCAAAGACGAATACATGCGTAAAAAATGGAATGATCTAGACGAGAGTTAACCGCGACCTTTTTTCATGGCTTTATCGATTTCCCTTATAGCCTCTCGTTTTTTAATGCTGGCGCGTTTATCGTGTAGTTTTTTTGCTTTAGCAATAGAGAGCTCTACTTTGGCGATCCCATTTCTAAAGTAGATTTTTAAAGGGATTAACGTGTAACCCTGTTCTTGAGCTTTACCAATAAGTTTGTTAATCTCTTTTCGGTTTAATAGTAGTTTTCTTTTGCGAGTGGGGTTTTGGTTGTATTGTTGAGCCGGGCTGTAGGGGTTGATATGAAAGTTATTAAGCCAAACTTCACTTCTTTCAACACTGGCATAGCTCTCTGTTAGGTTAGCTTTACCATCTCTTAATGATTTAACTTCCGGTCCTCGTAGCATTAATCCGCACTCTAATGAATCTTCTATAAAATATTCATGCCGGGCGCGCTTATTTTGGCAGATTATTTTGATATCACTCATATGTTTATGCCATCAAAAGATTTTCATTAAAAAATACAGTGGGAATTACGATTCGAGGCACCCAACAAGTTCGTTTTTTTGCACATCCTTTATGATGACGGGTACTAGTTGGTTTTTCAGAGAGCTTTCTGTGTCAATACGAACAGGAATATAGTGCTCGGAGTAACCTTTTAATACGCCGTCTACTTTTGGTTCTTCAATAAGTACGGTAACTTTTCTTCCAATAAAACTTTTATAAAATAAGTGAGCTTTTTCTTTCACCAAATTACTAAGAATTAGATTGCGTTCTTTTTTTGTGGTGTTTTTAATATTGTTTTTAAAGCTATATGCTTCGGTGCCGGAGCGCGGTGAATACGAAAAAACATGCAGATAAGAAAACGGTAGTTCTTCTATCAGTTTACGAGTGCACTCAAAACTTTTTTCACTTTCACCGGGGAACCCAACAATCACATCGGCACCGAGTCCAAGCGGTGTAATCCTGTTAGTGGCGAGTCGTGTTATATGTTTATATTGTTCGGCGTTATAATTGCGTCGCATTTTAGAAAGTATTTCAGTGTCTCCGCTTTGTAGCGGAATATGGAGGTGCGGGCATATTTTTTCATGCTGTGCAATAAGTTCAATGAGGTGGTCATCAATTTCCATTGGGTTTATTGAGCTTAAACGTACACGAAATTCCCCAGGTAGGTTTGCGATATCCCTTACCAATGATGAAAATGTTTCTTTTAAACGAAAATCCATACCCCAGGTTCCGAGGTTGATTCCAGTCAGTGTGATTTCTTTATAACCTCCATTAATAGCGTGTTGGACGTTGTCGAGTATATTTTTTCTCGTATCGCTAGCGGATGACCCTCTTGCTCTAACAACGGTACAGAATGAACAATTTTCATCGCACCCAGTTTGTACTTTGATGAAAGCCTTTGTCCTTCCTTGAAGTTGAGTAATCGGTAGTGTTTTGAACTCTCGGTCGGCATAGATATCCGACATGTAGATCTCGGCAAGTCCTGACCGTTTTTGCAGTGAGTTATTTTTTATTTTTTCCTTAAGTATTTCTGCGATTTTTAGCTTGTCTGCGTTACCCAGAACAATATCAAGTCCTTCCA
>CAJJDL010000190.1 GCA_905182935.1 uncultured Nitrospinaceae bacterium
CAATTTCGTCAAAATGACCAACTGAAACTGAGCAAATGTGTCGGGCTCTCTTTTTAAACCATTCATCAGTCTCCATTTCCCTACGAAACGGGCGACTTAAGAATTGGTTAAGTAATCCTAACTCGTCTTTATCTTCGCGGAACTTTTTTTTGATTTGATATTCTTTTTTGTTAGGTTTGTATCCACCCGATGGAATTGGTGCCAATAAAATTAACCCATTTAATCTTTTGAAATAATTAGAACCAAGTATGTAACCCAATCCACCTCCCATACTATGTCCAACAAAGGTAATTTTTGCTATTTCTAATTTATTCAAAAGTTCTATAATATCGTCAGCGTACTGCGAAAGGGAATAACCCTCGGTGGTATGTTCCGAGGCACCGGCGCCTCTACATTCCATTAGTATTATTTTATAGTCTGTGGATAAAATTTTTGCGACGTCAATTAAATTTTCTCTAGAGGCGGTATAACCATGATGAAATAAAATAGGAGACCCTGATCCAAAAGTATCATACCAAAGCCTGGCATTGTTTATGTGTAAGTAGGGGATAATCAGAGTCCTTTTTAAAGTATCAATAATTTATTAAAATGGTAATAATTTTTTTTCAAATTCTTGAGCTATTTTTTTTCCCAAGTTTGCCATCGATAATCCACGAGCACTGTCCCTAGTCAAATCGGCACTTTCACTGCTAACGTTTCCCTGCGCTGTTCTGGCGGCAACTCCTAAAATTATTGCTGCCTTTCGGAAAAAAGAAAATGCTAAATAAACAGGCCAATTAGAGATCTCTTTGCGGCCGGTGCTGATACAATATTGTTCTATTATTTCAACCTCGCTTGGAATGTTTTCGTTCTTCAAATTTAATCCTTTTAAGCCAGGTGAAAATTTGTCATCAAACGGTTGTCTGTAGGGTAGACAGAAATAACTGAGATCTGACAGGGGGTGCCCAATCGTTGAAAGCTCCCAGTCGAGGACAGCTTTAATTTTGGGATATCTAGGATGGAGGATAGAGTTTCCAAAACGAAAATCACCATGGATAATTGAATTGTCGTCAAGTTGAGCAACGTGTTCATTTAACCAATTGCCGAGCCACTCTATATCTGAGTAATCCAAGGCCAACAGAGATTTGGCAGATTGATATTGCCGTGTCCAAATTCTTGTTTGGCGCAATAAGTAGCCGCCTGGTTTTCCAAAATCCTTTAATTCAGTTTTTCTCCAGTTCACTCTATGTAACTGCCCTAATGTTTCAACCATAGACTCATAGAGTTTGTAGCGATCATGTTTTTTTGTCTTGAGGATAGATGTTTCTGACAAAACTCGACCTTCTATATGATTCATCACAAAGAACTCTGTTCCTACTATGCTCGTATCATGACAATATTTAAGCATTTTAGGAACTGGAAAGCCTAACTTAAATATCGAGTCCATTACTTTGTATTCTCGATCAATGGAATGTGCTTTGGGTAGTAATTTACCGTGAGGCTTTTTTCTTAGAACATATTTCACCTTGCTTGAAAGCTCTATCAAATATGTTGGGTTTGACATACCGCCTTGGAATTGACGTATGCCAATAATCTCATTATTTTGATCAATTTCTGCAGTAAACCATTTTTTTAAACGAGTTTTACTCAGAGAGTTTTCTGTTCCAGGAATTATAAGTTTTGGGGTGTATAATTCATTTACCATGTTCATGTTCTTATATGTCTTTTTTAACTGCCGACTATTACACTGAGCCTATTGCTTTAAAGTTTGGTGGTCGTTTTTCAATAAAACTTGCCACGCCCTCTTTGAAATCAGTATCTGTAAAACTTTTCACCATTTCACTATCTGCAATTTTAAGAGATTCATTGAAATTTCGAAAGTACGAGTCTCTAACCTGCCGTTTAATTATCGCAATCGAACGGCTGGATACTTTTTGGACAAGGTCTGTCGTTATTTTTGCCACATATTCTTCTAAGCTTTCTCTAGGAATGGCTTTGTTAACTAATCCCAAATTAAATGCCTCATCCCCCAAAAATACTCGAGAAGTAATTAGAAGATCTAATGCATTTGCTTCACCAATCAACCTTGGTAAAATCCAGGCTACGCCATGCTCTGCGATTAATCCTCTTGAAGAAAACGAGGTTGTAAGCTTCGCTTCGTTTGCGACAAATCGCATGTCTGCGTACAGTGCAAATATAAGGCCAACACCAGCACAAGGTCCATTTATCATTGCTATTATAGGTTTGGGGCATCTATACATATACGAAAATCGTCCTGAAAAATTTTTAGAAATATCTGGGCCTAAATTATTATCAAAATCAGTTATTTTATGATGTAAATCAACTTCAACTGTTGAGGTACTCCCACTTTCGGAGCGATCTTTTAGGTTGCCAATATCTGCTCCAGCGCAAAAGCCCCGACCAGCTCCTGTAACGACGATGCATCGACATTTTTTATCTGCTCCTGCGTTCTCAACTGCATTTTTTACTTCATTCCCCATTGTTGGGGTCCAAGCATTTAGTTTGTCTGGGCGGCTTAGAGTGATTTGAGTTACTGCATTTACTGTTTCGAATATTATGTCCTTATACTCCATCATTTCTAACCTCCATCAATACTGAATTTTTCTTTTTGTAAATAAACTGATAAATGTCAGGTTAGTTTTAGAATTTTGAATCGTCAACTTAAAAAAAGACGTTAATTGCTCTAATTTATTAACAAACCTCTTGAAAAATAATTTCCTATATTGAATATTAAGTCGA
>CAJJDL010000191.1 GCA_905182935.1 uncultured Nitrospinaceae bacterium
CCTCCAGATTTTTCATCTGCTCTGCGGCCGCACCGGCAATTTTGAAAGCATAAACCATCCCAGCCACCCCACGGCGTTTCTCACGTTCTTCCTTCGAAGCAGAGGCCACATCATCCGCCATCAGGACGGTTGTGGATGGAGTCTCTTCCATTTCAAGCATCTCACCGGCCATATCGAAATTCATGACATCACCGCCATAGTTCCCGTAAAGTCGCAGAACTCCTGCTCCACCATTGGCTGCTCGCATGGCGTCTGCCATCTGTTCCACTGAGGGTGAGGCGAAAACATCTCCAATTGCACAAGCATCCAAGAGACCATTTCCGACATAACCTGTGAAGACCGGTAAATGACCGGAACCACCACCGGTAACTATGCCGACTTTTCCGTCTACTATTTCCGAGGTGCGAGCAATGACCCGGCCCGCCTCACCTGTCTGACGATATAAATCAGGATGTGCTAAGCAGAGTCCTTCAAGCATTTCATCCACATATTTAAATGGGTCATTCAGTATTTTTTTCATGTTCCTCTTAATTAGCTGGGGTCTTCATAACGAAAGGGATCGACACATTAATATTATACTTTTTTGAAATATTAGAGCCCAACCCTTCCCATTTTTATTGATAAATTACTTTATCAAATTGAGAATGTCAACAACAATAGTATCATTTTTATCAAGTATGAAATTGTGTTATTTCTTGATATAGATAAAATAACCGAGAATGAAGCGATTCCATATATCACATTAGTAAATCATGGTATTGATTAAAATAATATATCTTTTAGATAATTAGGGATTAATCAAACTAAAATAAATTAACTATCTTGTTGAAAAAGTACATAGTCTTTGGTAGCATTCACGTCATGCTCAAGGGTGAGCATATTTTCAATCATAATTTATTATTAGAGTTTAATAGGAATGAGAAAACTTTGAGGCTTAAAAATAAGGTGGCCATAATCACAGGAAGCGGAGGGGGAATAGGACGTGCTGTAGCCTTGCGTTATGCTAAGGAAGGCGCAAAGTGTGTCGTTGTTGATATTAATGGTAAAAATGCAGATCTGGTCGCTAAGGAAATTAAAAGTTTTAGTGGCGATGTACTAAATCTAGAAATGGATGTAAGGGAACAAAGTGATATAGATAAAACTATCAATTTGACACTTAAATCTTTTAATACAATTGATATCCTGTTCAACAATGCTGGCATTTTCGATATGGCGCCGTTTTTTGAATCAACACGGGAAAGTTACAATCATATTTTCGAAGTCAATGTCAAGGGAATGTTCTTTATGATGCAGGCTGTAGCTTCTCAAATGGTTGATCAGAAAATCAAAGGTAAAATTATTAATCTTTCCTCTCAGGCCGGACGGCGGGGAGAAGCTTTAGTCTCACATTATTGTGCAAGTAAGCAGCCGTATTAAGCTATACTCAGTCGGCTGCATTAGCCTTAGCGTCATACAAAATTAATGTAAACGGAATCGCACCTGGAGTTGTTGACACTCCAATGTGGGAAACTGTAGACAGTCTCTTCGCCCATTACGAAAATAGAAAAAGAGGTGAAAAAAAACGCATAGTTGGAGAAGAAGTCCCACTTGGAAGAATTGGACTCCCAGGGGACATTGAAGGTGCTGCTGTTTTTCTTGCCTCAGAAGATGCCAATTATATCACTGCCCAAACACTTAATGTCGACGGTGGAAACTGGATGAGTTGAATATGCAAAGCAAGACAAAGGTATTGATATTCTATGTTACCCATGAAGATATTCAGTCTGCTATAGAACGGTTGTTAGGTCCCTGTGGTAAAATTAACAAAATCGAAGATCGATAACAGATAATTTTTCTCAAGAGTGATAATTGCGACCATCAATCCTTGGCAGATTTCATATTTGACTAACCATCTACTAAATCCTACCGTAAGTTTTTCGAGCTATCTATATTCCAAAACTAATAAATAAGGAATGATATGACAAGTTCCAATGACTGGCAATCAACTCGCGTTGTTGCGCCAATATATTTAAAGTTCACAGTTCGATATTTCTCAGGACTTTATCCATCAGGCACTCACATTCAAGGAGTTGCCGAATCGACTACACGTGAACATGTTCATCGGGCATCAATAGGTTATTCAGTGCTTACACGCTATGGTTTTGAAAAGTAGATGCCAGACCTTTTAATCTTTGGATCTACCGGGACTCTTGGTGGGGCGATTATTGATAAGTACCGCAGTGAAAACTGGGACATGACTTGTGCGGTTCGCAAAGTTGTACATGACTGTGATGTGCAATTGCCCTTTACCAATGAGGCACTACCTAAAGGACTAGAAAACAAGCAGTTTGATTCGGTGGTTTTCGCTCAAGGTGCTAATATAAATGGTTCTGCTATGCAGACCGGCACCTACGAACTCACTGAATTATTTGGTGCTAATGTAGTTGTAATTGCCGAAAGCATTGCCGCCCTTATGGCACACAATGCAATTAGTGAAGGTGGCCGCGTAGTCATTTTGAGTTCGCTCTGGGAACAATTTACCCGCCAAGAAAAATTTGCTTACTCCGTAACAAAAGCCGCAGTCGGTGGTTTAGTTCGTTCTCTTGCAGTAGATCTTGGGCGACAGAAAAAAATCTTAGTTAATGGAATCCTGCCTGGAATCGTAAACAGTCCCATGGTTGCCCGCACCCTCTCGCCAGAACAAGTTGCAAGCATTGCAGAACAGACCCCAGGCGGGGAGCTTTCAACACCAGTTGATGTTGCAAATAGCGTATATATGTTTGGTTCGGCCCTAAATACTGGAATTTCTGGTCAAAGCATTTTCGTTGATCGTGGATTTTCAATCGCCCGAACAATCTAAACATTGAAGAGGAACTCTTTGATGACGTTATAACGTGCGGATAGACCTTAGTCGGAATAGATAATGATTTTTTAAACTCATAATTATGGATATACAATCAAGGAGAGCCTGCTTTATTAGGAATAATCTAATTTTTTTTATTATTTAATTACTTTCAACATTCCACCATCAATATAATATGTCGATCCAACGCAATAACTTGCGCATTCAGAAGATAAGAAAACATAAAATTTTGCTAATTCATCTGGACTTCCAAAGCGTCCTATGGGGGCATTTTCATTAGCAATTGAATTAATATAATCTTCCCATGTAATTTCTTTATCTTTTGTAAGTTCTTTTGCAGTTTTGATCCAATCAGGAGTTAATATTAATCCAGCATTAATTGTGTTAACCCTAAT
>CAJJDL010000192.1 GCA_905182935.1 uncultured Nitrospinaceae bacterium
TTAATTAAATAGAATGAGCACTTAAAAGTTGAAACTTTTTATGCTTCGATCGAAGTTCCCATACCTAATATTATAATAATAAAACCATATCGCTTACTCGAAATTTTAAAGCCAAAATTACTTTCTAAAAAGACTTGATGTCTTAATTCAGATCGTAGTTTTATTATATTTTATAATGAAAAAATATAAGACTAAAACTAGTCAAGTAAAGCAGCAAAAATATCCTCATTTCCCATTTGAAAATCCTCCATTTCGCTTGTCAATGGGCTTAATGAAGATCCCCGAACAAGAATGGTTTGAAATATTTGACCAAAAAGAGCGATTTTTTCAAATGAAAGAAAAAAGAAAACTTCTTACTAATAATCACGCTGAGGTTTTTATGGCTAATCCTATAGCTTTAAAGCCATCCCAAGAAGCTCTTCTTTTAATATTAAAACATTTACCTGCTATTAGACCAGATTTATATACGCAAAAAGACAATACTATAAGGGTTAAACCGTATTTAAAGTTTAAAGGGGAAGAGTGGTCCACCAATTTAAATGAAAATAAATTACATCCATTGGACTTGGCCGCAAGGTTAATTCAGGAGGATCTTATAATAATGTTGCCATCGAATTCTAGCAATGATGGAACTGCAAAGGGGTGGTGGTTAGCAGCAGGCAGTATTGCATTCCCTTCACGGTGGAATTTAAAAGAAAAATTTGAACAACCTATGGAAATTATTCATGCGCCGGTTCCTTTTTATAAAGATCAACTTCAAAAATCAGTAAATAATTTTTTTAATAAAATGTCTGGTAATGCAATATATGCTCGCCGTAATTGGTCTTTATACGACAACCCGTCGTTACGCCAAGATATTAATGAGCATAATAAGGTAGGTATCCCAAAACTTATTACATCGAAAAATGCAGGAGAGCAATTGTGGCTAAGGGTAGAACGCCAAACACTTAGAAAGCTAAATAAAACCGGGGCTATATTATTTACAATTCGTATCCATTTACGTCAACTAAAAAATATTGTTAACGAGAAAGGAGTTGCAAATCGACTAGCAAAAGTACTATCAGCTTTACCCCCAAAAATGCACAAATACAAGAGAACAGATCTGTTTTCTGATTCAGTCAAAGACTACCTTAGTAACTTCTGCAATTAGAAGAAATAAGACGAGGAATATTTTATTAATCTTAGAGTTTTTGTATCAATTATTATGAAATTTTTTGCTATTTTAAAAGAGAAAATACTTTCTCCTTTATCAAGTTTATTAAAACAGGGACTAAGTCCAAAAAAATTAGCCATGGTAATTGCTCTTGGAGTTGTTCTAAGTATTTTTCCTGTGTTAGGAACAACCACTCTAATTTGTTCTTTGGCGGCGCTTATATTCCAGTTGAACATAGCTGCTATCCAAATTGCTAACTATACTGCGTTCCCTCTACAAATAGTTTTATTTTTTCCATTTCTAAAATTAGGTGAGACTATCTCAGGAATTTCATTAGATCCTATTACCAAAGATCAATTAATTTCAACTTTCCAAGAAAATTATTTTCAAGCGATTTCAGAATTAACTTGGTATCTGTTGGTGGCATGCTTAGGTTGGTCTGTAGCAAGCTTCCCAATATTTATAATTTTATATTTGTGCTTATCAGTAATTATAAAAAAATATAAGGCAACTTTTTTTTTCGAATGAACTATCTTTGTAAAACGAAAAAGAATAATTAGAAGCAATTAAAATTCAAATAAAGCAATACCTAAGGTAGCGGCAGCATAAATACCACATAAAAAACAAGCAAAAAATGGCTTTTTATAAATTTCAGAAAGATTTATCATGTATACAATTGTATAATTTTAATCATTAAGAACAATTATAAATATGTGCTTCAAGAATGTAAAGTTTGATTTGTGAGAGAGATAATTAAAGTTAATTTATATCATGAGAAATTATTAAAAATAACATAAAAAGATATATGAAAAAAATAGCAAAAATAATTTTTTGGATATGTATGTTTCTAGCTATTGGAATAATTGGGTATCAATCTCTATAGAACCTACCTTGAGGAGATAAAAATAAAAAACCAAAGATTTCTAAAATGGATTATTCTCGTAATTATTGCGATTTTTCTTGCGCTCATATTAATCAATGGAGTAACTCCTTTGTACTTAGGAGCATTGGGTATAGCGATTGTAACTTGGGTTACTGTCCCTAGTTAAATAAATTTAAATTAAATACCAATTGAGGAGCTATGGAAAGCTTAACCTATAAAATTATGATTTGGTCAAGCGTGGCGAGTACGGTAGCAACTTTATTCGCTTTAGTTGTCTTTGTGTTCAGAGAGATAATAAAATGAATATAGAATCGATTAAAAAAATAATAATAAATATATTGGGTGCTTTTATTTATTTATGCGTTGGGATAGGAGCGATATTTCATACTATTCTTGGCTATTAATAGTACAGAAAAAATTATAAGTATTATTAAATTAGTATTTATCACAAAAATTAAGACTATTGAAATATCTATGCAAAAAATATCACTTATAACATCAGGAGTTGTATTTGCCTTACTTGCGGTATCACATCTTATTAGGTGGTTATCCCCTGTGGAAATATTGATCAACGGAGATAGCGTTTCATTTATAGTTTCATTGTCTTCAGGTTTAATTTTAGCTTTATTATCAATTTGGATGTTTATTGCAGTAAGAAAAATGGAACCAAACCCAAAGAAATAATCTGAAAATAAGATAAATAGCTAATAGAGGTTATAGTTAAAGATCATAACAGGTACTTCGCTCTATTTCTCAATCCAATCCAAGCCTATCTGAGAACCTGTTAAAAGGAGTAATTACGTCTATTGGTAAATCAAAAGTTTTTTTATAAATTTCTTCTTTTAAAAAATTTAACTCGGATTCCATATTATTTTCATCGATATCAATGTACCAAGAGCGTTTTTTTAGTTGTCCTCCAGGCCACCATCGATAGCCACGGTTTTTCAATATATCCTTTTTTTCAAACCCACTATCAACTGCCCAAATTCTAAATGATTTTTCTCGGGCACATTTAAGTAGAGCATTTAAAGCCAAGTCACCGGAGATAGGCAGTCTCTTGGATAGAAGGTGTAAAGCAGCATAACAATCAATTGCAGCTCTATGTCCATCAAAATAAAAACCAAATTTATAAGCCAAATATTCTAATTTCTTACTTGATATGTTCTCACTTTCCCATGAAACTTGACTGGCTGAACAAGCCCATGCCTTAGTTTGAAAAATAGGAAATATTTTTTCTACAAACTTTCGATCAAAACTTGCATTATGCGCAATTACTAAATCAACGGATTCTACAATATTATTAATAGAAGAAATATCGAATGACTTGCCAATAAGCATTTCATCAGTTAAACCAGTTAGAGAGACGATTTGATGAGAGAGAGGAATACCGGGGTCATTTAAACAAGAATAATCATCTTTAATGTTAAAAATACGTCCGTCTTTTGAAAATTCAAATGGAACAAGGGCGATTTCAATATTTTTATCTTTCTCATAGTTCAATCCAGTAGTTTCAACATCGAGAAATATACCCTTA
>CAJJDL010000193.1 GCA_905182935.1 uncultured Nitrospinaceae bacterium
TCTACGTTGGATGGATTGGAGCTTAATTCTTGTATTAATGCTGAAACTTGCTTTGAACTTGCCTGTAAATGGTATCGGACCAAGTCACTGCCTCCTAATTTCCCCAAAGAGTCTAGAAGTAGCTCTCGATTACCGTATATAACCCCCCGTTGGTAAAAACTCATTCCATCATACTTAGCTTCAAGTGTTTTCTGGTCACTATTTATTATATTGGAAATACGATTACTAATTTCCCTAAATGGTGTTCTTGCAAATAAAAGGTCTTCGCGTCCATAAACACCAATCACATCTCCTAAGTCTAGATAAAACTCAATAACTGGTTTATTATCAGTAATCACAGGTTGATTCTTAGCCAAGCTATTCATCTGGTCTTCTAAAAACCAAATGCTACTAAGGAATGAAGAGGCATCTGAAACTTGAATTTCTTCCATAAAACGACTCACAACTGGATCTTTAAAACGCTTCTTTATTTCTTCAAAATCAATATCAATCGGATCTTGTGACCCAATAATAATTATTTCGTTGGCAACCGGCATCCATGCAATTGCATGGGGAAAAACAGCAAGGAATGTCTTAAAGTGCATAAGCACTTCATCTTTTCCCTGACTGTGCAACGGAATCCATTGCGCCATAATTCCACCAGAATTGAGACGCTTCCGAGCCATTTCATAATATTCTTTGGTATAAAGATTCACAGTGAATGCAGTTCGTGGAGGAGGAGGTTCTGAAGTTATCACATCATACATTTTTTGAGTAGTAAGCAAATGGTTTCTTCCATCCGTAAGAAGGGTACGGACTTTATCGTTTTTTAGAGCATTATAGTTTTGCGATGCGAATACATTTCCAGCTTTCAGAACACTTTCAGATAAGTCTACACTGTCGACACTTTTGACGTTCGGGTGCATTGCCGCGGCTCCCGTGGTTTGCCCCGTTCCAAAACAAACAACCAAAATATTTTGTGGATTATCTACTAATATTATAGGTATATGCGCTAAGAGTTTCATATAACGAGACGCCACAAAGTTGACCGCAGACATTGAGACACCATTAGTCACAAGACGTTTTGCATCTGGGTCTAAAATACCGTAATCATCTTTGAAGATGGCTACCGTGTCAGTGAGTCCCTCTTCAAAGTATATTAACTTTCGAATATCTTTCTGACCAGCGCTGTCTCGCATAAAAAATCGGTCGAGCAAATCAGGAGGCACACCCACATTCACTATAAGAATTACTCCTGCTAATACTACCGTCATCACTTTACGCAATGTTTTGGTGAAGTAATCTCCAGTACGAAACAAAAATAGCATCATCAATAAATTTAATGTTGCTACAAGGAGAAGACTCTGCTGAGTCCCCAATTTCGGTATTAACAAAAATCCGGTCAAAAGCGACCCTGCAATTGCCCCAAGGGTATTTACTCCATAAATTTGACCTGTTTCTTTTCCTATATGTTTGCAACCACTAGATATCATTTTTACTAGAATGGGGAAACTCATACCTAACCCGATCGCTGGCAAAAGCATTAAAGCTGACGAATCTAGAAAATAACGACTAAATACAAAAATTGGTTTCTGAAGGTTATAACCATTCCATGGAGCTGACAGTAATTGGTCTATATTATATAAAGAACCAATCACGTATAACCCAATACCTGCCTGAAGAAATATCAGTACTGTCCTTAGGTTTAAATTTGACCGGGATAAAGTTACTACAAGTAAACTTCCCAGCATAATTCCTAACAGAAATACGCCGAGCATCATGCTGAAAGAATATACCGTGCTTGCAATACTAAAAACCAATAACCGGGACCATATAACCTCATAAGCCAAGGCAGTAAAACCACATACAAAGCTGACCGCCAACCACACATTATGCTCGCCTTCCCATTTAAACGAAAACCTAGCTAACCTTGGCACGCGTATTCTTTTTAAAACACCTCCGGATTCCTGATAAATTCGAATTGCGCATATTCCAATAAAAAGATTGATTATTGCTGCACTAAGTACCGTTTGCAAAACTCCAAAAGTAGCGACTAAAAAAAAAACCGGTCAAAAAGCACCCAAGTGCTGCTCCTAATGTATTAATACCGTATAGAACTCCTACTTGGCTGCATACCTTAGTATTATCTAAAATAAAGTATTTGCTAATTGTAGGTAGGGTTGCACCCATAAGGAATGCGGGTATGAGCATTAGAGCAAAAGCCAATAAAGCCTTGACTGTATTTTGAATAACTACAGATTCTGGGACAAAGTAACTCAGCCAAGAATAAATATCCGGAAATTTAAAAAGAACCAGAGATACAATGGAGCATGTCAAAAATATTAAAATCTCAATATATCCATAAATTAAGAGCGGGTTATCTGGCCGCGAGCCTTCCGTTAAATTTTCCTTGAAGCTATCACCATCCAAATATTTAATTTCATTATCAATATGGTCAATCACATGACCAAAATAGTAGCTGCCAAAGCCTAGCCCCGTCATAAATGCTGCAAGAACAATGGACACAGAAAATATAGTGTGCCCAAATACGAGTGTGAGCATACGAGCCCAAACGATCTCATAAACTAACGCTGTAATACCAGACAACAAAAATAAAAAATAGACAATAGAGGAACGTTTCATGGTTACATAAAGTTATATTTAGGGTGATTTAGCTTGAGAAAGGTCCCAAAGTAATTGACATTTAAAACTTCTTCAAGTAATTTTTAAGTATAAACTTAACCTAGCATGATAGTGAAACCAATGTTTCACTTGCAAACTATTTTATGGAAGAAAAGAATTCTACATCTGAGATTATAGATCATCCCTATGCCCGTGAAAATAACGTGACATGGCATCCCGACGCCTGGGAAAGAGTAAAGCATGCTCCCGAGTTTGTACGCCCAGGAATCCGCAAGCTAATGGTTCAACGATGCGTTAAAAGAGGTTATAAACTAGTTACTTCTGATTTTTTGACTGAGATCCGCAATGAATCTATGATGTTGGTTTCGAAAAGAGTCAAAGGATTCGGCTTTGAAGAGTTGACAATGGATTCTTTTGAAGTAGCAAAAGAAAAAATGAGGCAAAGCCCTAGAAAAGTTGAGGTAATTGAAGAAATTGAAGATTTTCTATCAATGCGAACTGAAAAAAAAGATGACATTGTAGAAAAGTTTAAGAGTTATATGGAAGTCACACCCGCAAGTGGTATGCCTTGGGACAAAGAAGCGCTTGCGAAAATGGAAAAAGTCCCTTCTTTTATCCTTGGAATGGCTAAACAGACCATTGAAGCGCAAGCTAGGGAACGCGGAGATAAAATGGTAACTGCTGGTATCATTGAGGAAGTATTTACAAACATAATGCCTGCCTCGGCCAAGCAAGCAATGGGCATCGAGGTCACAGAAGATGAATTAAAAGAAGAGCAAACTGAAACCGACGCCCCTCAGGAGATACCAGAATTCGAGCTTAAGTGGCATGACGACGCTCTTCAAAAAGTGATGCGAATTCCTATTTCATTTATTCGTAATATGGCAGTCAAGCGCATAGAGCAAGAAGTTAGGAAAAATGAAGGACCTGATAAGGAAGTTACGATGGAATTGTTTGAGAGATACCGATTTAGTTTTTAACCGAAAGGAAAATTATGGATTTTACAGTAGATTGGGTATTCCCCGTTGGCTTAGGACTTTTAGGAACTTTATTAACATTTTTCAATTGGAATGCTAAAACCGCATTGGTAAAGATCAAAAAAAATAAACGCCGATAAAAGGTTTTTATTTTTTACATACCTGTCGGATAATCCAAGAACTCAGTCTGAATTCCAAATTGTTCCTCAAGGTGTTTCCCCACGGCCTTTACTCCACCAGTTTCAGTTGCATAGTGACCGGCTAAAAGTAAAACACAATCATTCTCGATAGCCTCATGAAAATGGTGGTTTGATCCTTCTCCAGTAAGGTATGCGTCCAGACCCTCTGCGGCAGCTTGTCTAAGAATATCTGCTGCCCCCCCAGAAACCAGCCCCAGCGTTTTCACTTCACCTGACCCGATCACCTTGATAGATGACCCAATTTCAGCTTCCAGTTTTATCCCTAATGCTTCTGCCGACAAAGGCTTTAACTTACCTTTGAATCCAATTTTTTGCCCTTCATATTCTCCAAACGGCTTGATTTCTTCAAGCCCTATCTGGTCTACTAACGCCTTATTATTCCCAAGCACTGGATGCATATCCAATGGAAGGTGTGCAGAATAGAGACCTAAGTTTTCATGTACCATAGTATGAATTTTATCGTAAAAATTTCCTCCGATAGGCTGCAGGCCACCCCAAAGAATCCTATGGTGAACAAACATCATGTTACACTTAGCGAAGATAGCCTTTTTAATCGTTGCCATGCACAAATCAACACAAAGTCCGACTTTTTTGATATCACCATTATTTTGTACTTGCAACCCATTCATTGCATTGGGTGAATCCTTAATTTCTTTAATATTAAGGAGGTCGTCGAGATAGTGGCTAAGCTGAACAATATTCAT
>CAJJDL010000194.1 GCA_905182935.1 uncultured Nitrospinaceae bacterium
GTTCTTCAAAGTTATCCTGCCAAATATCTCTATTATGGATTGCTGTAAAAAATTTTAAATCATCCATATTATTGCTGTAATGGAAAATATAATTATTGCTATATAGAATTAAATATTTTTATCACTATATTAATAAAAAAAACCCCCGGCAAAAGCCAGGGGCTTTAATGATGTCGCTTATACTAATATTTATACATCGTAATACATTTCGAATTCATAAGGATGAGGTCGTAATCGTAACGAGGCAATATCATTTTCACGCTTGTAATCAATCCATGTGTCAATAAGGTCTTGAGTAAACACATCTCCTTTAAGCATAAAATCATGATCTCCCTCAAGGGCATCCAAGGCTTCATCAAGTGAACCTGGAAGAGTTGGGATATTAGATAGTTCCTCTCGGCCCATTGAATATATATCCTTATCCATTGGTTCTCCAGGGTCAATTTTATTTTCAATACCATCTAATCCTGCCATGAGCATTACTGCAAATGCCAAATAACCATTTGCCGAAGGATCTGGGAAACGGGCTTCCATTCGTTTTGCTTTAGGACTTTCAGAGTACATAGGAATTCGGACGGCAGCACTTCTATTACGACTTGAATAGGCTAAATTAACAGGGGCCTCGTACCCTGGAACTAATCGTTTGTATGAATTAGTCGTTGGTCCTGTAAAAGCACAAATTGCGCGGGCATGCTTCAATATTCCACCGATATAATGTAATCCCATTTCACTAAAACCCGCATAGCCGTTACCAGCAAAAAGAGGCTTACCACCTTTCCAGATACTTTGGTGAACATGCATCCCGGTTCCATTATCGCCAAATAATGGCTTTGGCATAAAGGTCGCTGTTTTACCGTGACGCTTGGCCACATTTTTAACAATATATTTGTACCACATTAGATTGTCTGCACACTTTACCAAAGGAGCAAAGCGCATATCGATTTCACATTGCCCAGCAGTGGCCACTTCATGGTGGTGGCATTCCATTTCAATGCCAACTTCTTCCATCGTAAGCAACATCTCACTGCGAATATCCTGTAAGCTATCAGTTGGAGAGACAGGGAAATAGCCTTCTTTGTGGCGAGGTTTGTAACCTAAATTTGGTCCTTCATCTCTACCAGAGTTCCAGATACCTTCCTCAGAGTCCACTGCATAGAAAGACTGATTAGAATCATTCTGATATCTGATGTCATCGAAAATAAAAAACTCTGCTTCCGGCCCAAAATATCCTGTGTCCCCAAGTCCGGTCGAATTAAGGTAGGCCTCCGCTTTTTGAGCGATATATCGAGGATCTCTAGAATATTTTTCCTTTGTAATCGGATCAGCGATATTACATAACAAACTTAATGTAGGGACTTTCATGAAAGGATCCATCATCGCTGTTGTGGGATCCGGTAGCACAATCATGTCACTATTATTGATTGCCTGCCAACCTCTAATACTCGAACCATCAAACCCCAGACCGTCTTCAAATAAACTTTCTTCCAATTCGCTTGTGGGTACAGAAAAATGTTGCCACGCGCCTAGCAAATCTGTGAATTTAATATCGACTATTCTAACTGCTTTCTTTTTTGCTAATTCCACTACCTCTTTGGGGGTCATACCTGTTACCTCCTCCATTTTTATTGGTTAAAAAATTGGTCTCTGAAAATTATTTTTCTTAGTAAGAATTCAGTAATAACGGTTTTTATTGACCTATATATTTTAAATGTTAGAGTTTTCTCGTTATTTTTATTTTGCAGGATGGTGTGAAATTTAGCACAAGTCTAGTTTTTATTCAAACAAGACTTTAACTCTACTTTAAGCAATTTAAGCAATTTAAGCCCTTAATTTAAAGTTTTATGCATTATTATTAGCTATTCACTTTCTTCGGTAAGGTGATTTAAAGCTACTGTTAATTCTGCCTGTTTTTTTAATACTAAGTTACTATCTGGGTGATGAGATACAGTAATACACTTACCAAAGTTTATCTTACAATGAGTAAAAGGAAGGGGTAGGACGAATCGGTCCCATGTATTTAATTTAATTTTATTTATGGCTCCATAGCTCATGGGTATGAGAGGAGAATCTGTTATACCAGCAATCTGAATACTACCCGACTGTGCTTCTTTACATGGCCCTCTCGACCCATCGGCAATGATAATAATATTTTCACCGCTCCTTAGCACTTTTATTAATGATCGCGCCGATGGGACTGCTTTTTTAAATGTTGATCCGCGAATAACGGAATAACCCATTAATCGGGCTAGTTGGGCAAGTAAATCCCCGTCCAAACTTGGGCTTATTAATAAATGAAAATCGGGACGACGACGTAAATAATAAAATAAATAAAAAATACGCCCGTGCCATAAGGTTAGAATATAGCCTCCTGAAAGGTTACGGACGTAGTCTTCCGCTTCAGGGTTTTTTCGAGATTCACGAATCGTCCAACACCAAACCAATATCAAAGTATACAATAAATATGGAAAAATAAAGTTAAATAGAAATTTTTTCATACCGTCTTTGCTTTTCAAGGAAATCCAAAATGCCCATTGCAACTCTGTCTAGAACACCAGACTCACCTAGGGAATCACGAATTTGAAGTAGCCGATGACGCAGACTCTCCTCTTTTTTTGAATTAGTTAAAATATTTAATGCCTCTTTGGTTATATTTTTAACGGTAGCTTTACTTTGAATAAGTTCGGTAGCTACTTCCTCACCAGCAACAATATTAACTAACCCATATAATTTTATTTTTACAAGAATTCGTGCCAACCAGTATGTAATCCAATTTAATTTATAAACAATAACCATTGGACAGCCTAGTAATCCAGCCTCTAGAGTTGCCGAACCAGAAGCAATAATCAAAAAATCACAACAATTAATTACATCATATGACTGCCCATCAACAACTCTTATTTCGACCGGACTTAATTTTAATCGTTTACGAATAGCTATAATATCCAATGTATTTGCAACAGGTAAAATAAATTGAGACCGCTCTAGATTTTTTTTAATTTCTGATGCAGAGTTAATCATTAGGTCAAGTAGAAATTTTATTTCATTATTTCTACTGCCTGGCAAAAGACCGATAGTTTTTTTATTTGGATCCAACAAAAATTTCTTCATCGCTTCCTCGCGAGTCATAGATGCCTTGACTGTTTCGACAAAAGGATGACCTACAAATTCGACATTGACACCTTCTTTTTTTAGTATGGTTTCTTCAAATGGAAAAATTACAAATATTTTATCGACTGTCTGTTTAATTTGTTTTATTCTTCCTTTACGCCATGCCCAAACCTGAGGGCTAATAAAGAAAAATACCGGGTATGAATACTTATGACATATTTTTGCAAGACGTAAATTTAGCGTGGGATAATCAATAAGAATTACCGCATCGTAATTACCACTTTTAATTTCAAGAACAAGTTTTCGATAGACATTTAAATAATGAGGTAAATCTGCTAATACCTCGACTAACCCGACTGCCCCCATACGATCAATATCATAAAAGGTTTTTACCCCTGCTTCTCGCATTCGTTTACCACCTAAGCCTTTAAAATCACAGTTGGGGTGGATTTTTTTTATAGCACTGACTAATCCACTTCCGTGCATATCTCCAGAAGATTCTCCAGCAACAATTAGGAATTTTTTTGCCTCACTAGTCATTAATATTATTATAAAATTATGGGAGGATATTTAGAACTAAATAAATACTATCGATATTTTTGCACGGTCAGCTGCTTCTACCACTTCTTGCTGATTAACAACCATTACTCTTTCTGCCTCCATTGCTAATACCGAAGCCCCTCCTTTTATTAATTTTTGAAGTGTTTGAGGTCCGATACCAGGAACATCGTAACGATAATCCTGATTAGTCCGACTCACTTTAATTGCCACACATTTTCCTCGTGATAATTCGCAGCCTCTTTCCAGTGAACTATCGGTACCTTCTATTGCTTCAACCGAAATTACCGTTTTATTTTTCACAACGATAGTTTGACCAATTTCCATATCAGCAAGTCTTTTAGCAATTGGAATACCAAAGTTGATATCTTCTATTTCTTTAATCGTTGGTTTTCTTTTGGTAAGCACTCCTTTTTTAGGAAAAATTTCTCCTAACAATTTTTTTTGATCCAAAACGCTAAATCGTTCTTTTTCTATTTCCTTAATAACTCCCAAAAGAAGTGTTTTATCTTCCTGGCTAATCAGGCTTTTAAAAAATGTCAGCGCACGTAAATCAAAAAAACTAGGGCTAAAAATTATTTTTTTATCTACTTTCCCCAGCATTACAAGGTCAGTTATATTTTCATTCTTAAATGTTTTAAATATTTTCCCTGGTTTACCGATCCCTATAGAATATGCTTTTTCGACTAAAGGCGCCAGCCTTGAATGGATTTCGTCAGAAAAAGACACTGCAACGATACATATTCCTTTTTGTGCAGCACGTATAGCAAAATGAGCTGGAAC
>CAJJDL010000195.1 GCA_905182935.1 uncultured Nitrospinaceae bacterium
GATGTATTTGACCCGATGAATTGTGACTAAAATTCCACAGCATCACTTAATCAGTTTAAAAATAGTCAATGGAATCTATATTTTTAATTCTCATTTTTTAAGACCAACCGGTAACGTGCTTTCCCTGACCTCAGTTTTTCCATCGCATCATTGACCTTATCCATAGGGTAAGTTTCTACCATCGGTTCTATCTGATGTCTCGCAGAAAATTCCAGCATGACCGCCATTGAGTTCGGGCTTCCTAGTGGACTTGCTGAAATAGATTTCTGTCCAAACAATAAAGGAAATACAGGCACCGGTATAGGTTCCATGACCCCTCCAACAATATGAAGTCGGCCTTTAGGTCGGAGTGCATCGATATAAGCTGGCCAATCCAGTGGCACGTTAACCGTGGAGATTATGAAATCCAAAGACCCAGATATTTTTTTCAGAGAACCGGCATCTGATGAGTTGATAAAGTGATCAGCACCAAAACTTTTGGCTTCTTCTTCCTTATTTTCATTTGAAGAAAATGCAGTCACTTCACAGCCATATGCGTCTAAGAATTTTAACGCCATGTGACCTAATCCGCCAATTCCAATAACCCCTACACGGTTGGTAGGCTTAACATCAAACTGAAGTATTGGATTAAAAACTGTAATACCGCCGCACATTAGTGGTCCCGCTGATTCCAAGTTAACTCCGTCAGGAATAGGAATTGCCCAAGTTGCGTCGATACGTACACGGTCGGAAAATCCTCCGTGACGCCCAACAATAACTCCTTCAGAACTTCCACAAAGATTATGATCTCCACCAACGCACCATTCACAGTTCATACAAGAATTCGAAAACCAACCAACCCCCACTCGTTGCCCTACTTTCAAATGTTTTACTTGTTCCCCAATTGACTCTATATTTCCAATAACTTCATGCCCTGGGACTAAAGGAAACGTAGATAATCCCCAATCATTATTTAGCATGCTTAAATCAGAGTGGCAGATACCACAGGTTTCTACTTTTACCTGCACTTCATTTCCTGCCAGTATCCCGGCTTCATATTCAAAAGGTTTAAGCTCTGTTTTGGCTTCTGAAGCAGCATATGCTTGGAATATCATTCTTTTCTCCCACCTTAGTTGAGGAATCTTTTTTAACAGAGAAGATTAGTTGTTACCAGTTAATTTCAATAATTTCTATTTAATTATAAACTTATAGGTTGAAATAAGCATAGTATCAAGCCAGTTTTTAACATCTTATACTGTATTCATTTTATCTAAACTAAATTAATTTAAATATCTTGAGGAACAATTTATCTCATGCTATAAAATAGTAAATATTTAATAAAATATTCAATATTTAGATGAAAACAATTAAACCAGCCACAACCAATTCTTTAAAGGAAACTCAATTAAGTATTAGGCAAAGGATTCTTGAAAAGGCATTTTCTCGTTTTGGCCGCTATGGGTTTGGCAAAACCACTATGGCCGAAATAGCAAAAGATTGTGCAATGTCGCCGGGAAACCTTTACCGCTATTTTAAAAGCAAAAAGGATATTGGTGCGGATTGCGCCAAGCGAGCGATGTCACAAAAACTAGCACTGGTGAAAAAAATTATCGATAATGAAAACTTTAGCTCCATTCAAAAGCTGCACGCCTCGACCTTAGAAGTACTTAACTACATGCATTTTCAATTTTCAGATCAGGCTGAACTAATGGAACTGGTGGACTTTATTTCACGTGAACGCTGGGACATTGTACAGGAGTATATGAAACAGGAAAGATTTCTAATTTCAGAAATCCTTACGCAAGGAAATAGATCCAGGGACTTTAATATACGAAATGTACAGGAAACTTCAAAATGGATTCAAGCAGCTTTAATGAAGTTTTTCTCCCCAAGGTCTATGGATGCATTTACCTTGGAAGAGTTGAGAAAAGAAGCAGAGGGTGTAGTCAATACATTAATTAGAGGCCTGAAATAGAGTAACTTTTAAACGAAAAATTAACTATAAAATCACCTATTAATCTGAGGAGTAACGACTATGGCTTACGAAAATAACCCTAATTACATTGATGAAACACCTGGTATAAAAACTTACTGTACCTGTGGGGAATCATCCAAAAAGCCTTACTGCGATGGTTCCCATGGGAAGCTTGGCACAGAAAAACTACCTAAAGAATTTGTGGTAACTGAAGCTAAAAAAATGGCTATTTGTGATTGCGGTCAATCCAGCAAACTTCCATTTTGTGATGGGACTCACACAAAACTATGAATACAGACTTTAAAAATGAATTTGGAGATTGGGTGATTCGCTTTCGTTGGTGGATCATTCTATTTACAATTACACTTGTATTTGCAGCTGCATCTGGGGCACGCTTTCTAAGTTTTTCTACTGACTATCGTGTGTTTTTCAGCAAAGATAATCCTCAACTGGTTGCCTTTGAAACATTACAAAATACCTATACCAAAAACGACAACATAATGTTTGCTGTTGAACCCAAGGACGGCAAGGTATTTACGCGAAAAACGTTAGCTATTATAGAAGAAATTACTCAAGCTTCCTGGCAAATCCCCTATTCTATTCGAGTCGATTCTATAACAAATTTTCAACACACATGGTCCAACCTAGATGATTTAGTGGTTCAGAATTTAGTAGAAAACAGTCTCAACTTTACAGACATACAATTACAAAAAGTCCAAACTATAGCCTTGTCTGAACCTCTTCTGCTGAATCGGCTAATAACTCCGAGTACAAATATCACCGGTATCAACATAACCATCAACCGACCTGAAAAATCCATTACCGAGACTCCAGAGGTAGTAGCATTTGCACGTAATATGAAAAACCAATTTCAGAAAAAATATCCAGAGATTAATATATATTTGACCGGAGTAGTCTTCATGGATAACGCCTTTAATGAGGCGGGTGAAGGAGACATGAAATCTCTTGTTCCATTCATGTACGGCATTGTGCTTATCGTAATGGCTCTCAGTCTACGCACTTTTTGGGGAACGTTGACAACTGTTTTAATCATGGCTTTTTCTATTCTCACCGGAATGGGAACTGCTGGATGGTCAGGTATTTCATTAACTCCCATTTCAGCCAACGCACCGACTATCATTCTAACCCTTGCAGTGGCAGACAGTATTCATATCCTGGTCACGCTTTTTTATGAGATGCGGCATGGTAAGCCTAAGTATGAAGCAATCAGAGAATCATTGCGCGTAAACCACCAGCCGGTTTTTATCACTAGTCTTACAACAGCAATCGGTTTTCTCAGTCTTAACTTCAGTGATTCACCTCCATTCCAAGACCTCGGAAATATAGTGGCAGTCGGGGTAATGGCTGCTTATGTTTATTCTGTACTTTTTTTACCTGCGATGATGGCCATTTTACCCTTGCGTGTAAAAACCGTCGCATCTTCAGATAATATCATTATTGATTCGCTTGGTGATTGGGTTATTCGGAATCGAAATTTACTTTTTTGGAGTATGATAATAGTCATAGCCTTCCTTTCTATTCAAATCCCTAAAAATGTTATCGATGAAAAATTTAACGAATACTTTGACACCCGCTACCAGTTTAGGATCGACAACGATTATGTAGAAGAGCATTTAACTGGGTTTGAATCTATCGAGTATTCCCTTAGGGCTGGAGAATCAGGGGGGATAAGTAATCCAGAATACCTTAATAATCTCGAAAAGTTTGCAACCTGGTATCGCCAGCAGCCAGGAGTCATATATGTCTCCACTTTGACAGATACTATGAAGCGGTTAAATAAAAACATGCACGGGGATGATCAATCTTATTATCGCCTACCTGATGAACGTGACCTATCTGCCCAATATCTATTGTTATACGAATTATCATTACCTTTTGGACTGGATTTAAATAACCAGATCAATATCGATAAGTCATCCACTCGGTTAACCGTCATACTTGAAAGTATTTCAACTCAGGATGCGCTGGCTCTTGAAAATTCTGCACAGGAATGGCTGAAAAAAAATGCCCCGCCTGAGATGGCTTCGCATGGTGCAAGTCCTTTAATAATGTTTTCGCATATCGCGATGCGTAACATAGACAGCATGATGGTAGGCACCTTTTTCGCATTACTATTAACATCAGCCATTTTAGTTGCCGTACTGAGAAGTTTTAAACTCGGACTCATAAGTACTGTACCCAATCTGGTACCTATGGCTATGACTTTTGGAATATGGGGATGGGTAGTGGGAGAAATTGGCCTGGCCGTTTCTGTTGTAGCTCCTGTTGCATTAGGAATCATTGTCGATGACACCGTGCATTTTCTAAGCAAGTTTCGGAGAGCTCGGGTAGAGCTTGGAAAAACAACCGAAGAGGCTATAAGGTATTCGTTCCATACGGTCGGCACTGCATTAATTCTGACATCGATAGTTCTGGTATGCGGATTTTTAGTAATGACTTTATCCGGGTTTCGGATGAACGTCCAATTGGGCTTCATGACTACCATTGCGATTGTTTGTGCCTTATTAGCCGATTTCCTATTTTTGCCATCTTTATTAATGAAACTCGACCGAACTAAAACATAACCGAATGGAGGAACCTTAATGAAGCTAATAGTTATAATATCCACTTTATTATCGTTAATTATTTTTAATCCCAACTCAGGATTTTCTGAATCGTCTGAAGAAAAAGGACTTGCCATCGCCCAAGAGGATGACAAGCGAGATAACGGGTTTAATGACTTTACTGCTAGCATGATAATGATATTGAAGAACCGTCAAGGGGAGGAAAGTTTACGGTACATCAAAAATAAAACTCTGGAAGTCGAAAATGATGGTGATAAATCTCTTTCAATTTTTGAACGGCCTCGCGATGTAAAAGGTACTGCACTCCTCAATTTCACCCATAAAACCGGCACTGATGACCAATGGCTATATTTACCTGCCTTAAAACGTGTCAAGCGAATCAGTTATGCCAATAAGTCAGGTTCGTTTATGGGTAGCGAATTTGCGTTTGAAGACATCACAAGCCAAGAAGTGGAAAAATATACCTATAAATGGGTCCGCGATGAAGAGTATCAGAGTGAAAAGTGCTTTGTATTTGAGCGATATCCTGCTTATAAAAATTCAGGATATACCCGGCAAGTTGTATGGCTGGACAAAAAAAATTATAAAGTCCTCCAAATTGAGTTTTATGACAGGAAAAATACATCACTAAAAACATTGACTCAATCTAATTTTAAACAATACCTCGGAAAATTCTGGTACCCGGGAACCATGTATATGGAAAATCACCAAACAGGGAAAAGCACCCTAATTACCTGGGAGAATTATAAGTTCAATAATGGGTTAAGAGAAAACGATTTCAACAAAAACAGCTTAAAGCGCGCTCGCTAATCATGTCAGTTTTTACGTCAACTTTTAAAAATTTGCTATCAGGATCTATCATTTTTTGGTCTTTTTTTACAACTTACGTTCTCCATGCACATGAGTTTTCCGGTTTTGTAGGAGCAGAGACACGGATATTCCCAAACAGAGCGCTTTACGCCGGTCAGGAAGATCATTCCTCTTCATTCGTAATCCAACCTGAGTATTATCATGAGTTTAAAAGTGGAAGCAGTTTTACATTTGTCCCTTTTTATAGGCTTGACAGCGCTGATAAGCAACGTACTCATTTTGACATCCGAGAGTTCAGCTTTCTCTGGCTTCAGAATAATTTTGAACTGAGGCTTGGAGTTAGAAAAGTTTTTTGGGGTACTACCGAAGTTTTACATTTAGTAGATATTATCAATCAAACCGATCTAGTTGAAAATCTTGACACTGAAGATAAATTAGGTCAACCCATGCTCAATATTTCATTTTCTCGAAATTGGGGGGTTTGGGATCTCTATTGGCTTCCTTATTTTCGTGAAAAAACATTTATTGGCACTGGTGGCAGACTGCGAAGTAAAGCCATTGTTGAAACAGATCTTACGCAATATGAAAGCTCTGCTAAAAAATGGCACAGTGACTGGGCTTTGCGTTATTCTCATTCCTTTGGAGATTGGGATATTGGGCTCTCACAATTTATTGGTACTAGTCGTGACCCCTCTTTAATTGATGGAAAAAATTCAGAAGGCACTATCGTAAAAATTCCACTTTATGAACAAATAAAGCAAACTAGTTTAGACTTATCATTCGTGACAGGGCAGTGGCTATGGAAAGGGGAGTCTCTTTATCGAAGTGGCCAAGGCAATGATGATTATTTTGCCTGGACCGGAGGTTTTGAATATACATTTTCTAGAATATGGAATTCACAAATGAATTTAGGGCTAATAGGAGAGTGGATGTTTGACACCCGAGGTGATAATTCCAGCACCCCCTTCGAAAATGATCTTGCAGGCGGACTTCGACTTTCTCTTAATGATGCTGCCAGCACGGAGGTTCTTTTTAGCTGGACACAAGACATCAACAGTGAAGCTCGGTACCTATTCTTAGAAGCCAGGCGACGTCTTGGTGAACACATACTCTTGACAACTGAATTTCGAGCTTTCCTCAATCAGCCACCGGAAGATTTTCTGTTTGAACAACGAGCAGACGAAATCATGAACATTGAATTATCCTACTACTTTTAGAACCAACTACAGAAATCTATAATAACCAGACTTTTTTTAACTACTTTTTACCATTGGTTATCATAGTTCTTGAAAAAGGTAACTCAAAAGAAATACCCCTAGAGCTTTACAGAAATTTAATCATATTCCCTTACTCAGATAAGAGTATTACTCATTGTCTCGCCTACTAATAAAATCATAGATACAATTGGCGGTTTACTTTTCTTGTTATAGTTTTTC